>DASTLD010000319.1:0-5137 GCA_035715345.1 Longimicrobium sp. | reverse complement strand
GGAACGAGCGGGGAGGGGGCCTCCGCGTGCGAGGCAGCCCGCCGCTCGCGCAGACCTCCGCCCGCCGCACTTCGTACTTCGTACCTCGTACTCCGTCCTTTTTCCTACCGCCCCAGCCGCCGCAGGTGCTTCGGCGCCAGGTGCCACGCGAGCACCGCGTTGCCGTTGGCGGGTGGGTCCTCGAAGGTCAGCAGGCAGGCGGAGCCCTTCTTGAGCTCCACGAACGAATCGCTCAGGCCGCTGAGCAGCCAGCCCACCAGGAACCCCAGGTGCGGCTCGTGGCCCACGACGGCCACGGTGGCGCCCGCGTCCTGCCCGCGCAGCCACCCCATCAGCTCCTCCGGCCGCCGCTCCGGCGACAGCTCCGGGAGCTGCACGATCTCCAGCCCGCCGTACGCGCGCGCCACGATCTCCGCCGTCTGCACCGCGCGCACGGCCGGCGACGAGGCCAGCACGTCGATGCCGCGCACCGCGCGGCGCAGCCCGCGCACGCCGCGGCGCATGCGCGCGCGGCCCTGGTCCGTCAGCGGGCGCAGGTGGTCGGGCTGTCCCGTGGCGGCGAACTTCTCCCGGTCGCCGGCGATGGCGTGGCGGATGACGAGCAGGTTCATGGGTCGGCGATGGAGGGCGGCGGCGTGTCGGAGCGCGCCCGGTGCCGCCACAATCGTGCCCGGCGCGCCATCCGCATCACCCTGCCGATCATGGATCGGACCTTCCGCCGCGCCGGGAAGCGCGCCGGGGCGGGGCGCCGGACGGGCACGGCGGCCGGGGCCGTGCCCGCCGTGGAGCCCTAGAAGACGTTGCAGAAGCAGCAGCGGTCGCGGCACGCCGACGCGCTGGGCGACGCGCCCAGGCGCCCGCACAGCGTCTGGCACTCGCTCAGCGTGCGGCAGGAGCCCGACGCCAGCGGGTTGTTGCACGGCGCCGCCGGCCGGGCGAACGCCGCCGAGGCGCCGAACGTCAGCGCCGCCGCGACCGCGGCGCCGTACACCGCCCGCCGGATGCCGAGGATTCCCCTCATCTCCCACCTCCTGTTCCGAGTGGCGCACCACGGCAAAGGCCGCCGGGTGCGGTTGGCCGTCCCCGTGGCGGGGCCGGCCGGGTGCGGGAGGGACCCGCAGGATCGGTGCCCGGCTCACATTTTGCGTCGGATTACACGTGGACCGATCATCCATCCCCGACCGGAGGAGGCGGACGATGAGGCAGCTTCACGCGCGGGTCCAGCGGTGGGCGCTGGGGGTAGGGCTGGCTGTGGCACTCGGCTTCGGGGCGTCGCAGGCCCTGGCCGAACCGGCCCCGATGCCAGCGGGCGACCGGGTGTGCGGCGAGTACAGCTGCGACCTGGGGTGCCGCAGGCGCGGCCACGCGGGCGGCGACTGCGTGAACGGCGCCTGCATCTGCTGGAGCACCTGAATCACACGGCTGGACGGGGCGCCCCGCCGCCGCCAACGTGGTGGGGCGCCCGTCCGTCGCCATCCCCCGCACCCAACCGAACCCGCGCGATGAGCAGCCGCCTTGTCCGCGCTCTCCCCTACGCCGCGCTCGCCGCCGCGGCGGCGCTGGTGATCGTGCTGGGCATGCAGAAGCGCCGCCTGGTGGAACGGTACGAGCGGCTCCAGCGGCGGTACACGGAGGCGCGCACGCAGCTCCTGCCGGGCGACTACGTGCCCGCGGTCGCCACCGCCACGCTCGGCGGCCAGCCCGTCACGGTGGGCCAGCTCCCCGCGGAGGGGCGGCAGGTGCTGCTGGTGTACACGGTGCAGTGCCCGTACTGCCGCAGCAGCCTGCCCGCCTGGAAGCGGCTGGCCGCGGCGGTGGACACGATCGCCGCCCCGCCCGCGGAGGTGTACGGCGTCAGCCTGAGCCGCGAGGACTCCACCCGCGCCTACGCGGCCGAGCACGCGCTGCCCTATCCCACCGTGCGCTTTCCCGACGAGAAGACGGTCTCGCTGTACCGCGCCGGGACCGTGCCGCTGGTCCTGGTGCTGGACGAGGGCGGCCGCGTCATCTACTCGCGCGTGGGCGAGATGAAGCAGCAGGCCACCATCGACTCGGTGATCGCCGCCGTGCGCTGGCGTCCGCCACCGCCGCGTTCCGCCGCCCGCTAGCCTTCGCCCGCCCGCGCGTCCGTATCCCGCGCGGACGCGGGATACGCATCACCCGCCGCCGGCACCCCCGCTCACGCACCGTTGACAGCCGCGGCGAGGGTGCTTATCATCCATGCAGTAGATAGGGTAGGGGGGTATCCTTTAAAGCACGGACGATGGAACACGACCCGAACCGGCACGCCGCCGCGGTGGACCCCGCGCTCAAGGACGAGACGATGCGCCGCCTGCGCCGCATCGAGGGGCAGATCCGCGGGCTGCAGAAGATGGTGGAGGAGGAGCGCTACTGCGCGGACGTGCTCACGCAGATCGCGTCCGTGCACGAGGCGCTGCGCGGCGTGGGCAAGCTGATGATGCGCAACCACCTGCAGCACTGCATCACCGGGGCGCTGCGCTCCGGCGACGAGCACGCGGCCGAGCGCACCTACGCGGAGGTGCTCGACCTCATGTACAAGCACGCCCGCTGAGGAGGGCTTACGCCATGAGCGACCACGGCACACACCACCATCACCACCCCGCCCCGGCGGACGCGGCGGGCGAGCGCATCGACCTGCCCATCACGGGGATGAGCTGCGCGGCCTGCGCGCGGCGCGTGGAGACGAAGCTGTCGAAGGCGCCGGGCGTGCGGCGCGCGGGCGTCAACTTCGCCACGGCGCGCGCCACGGTGGAGTACGATCCCGCGGCGACGCATACGAAGGCGCTGATCGGCGCGGTGGAGGAGGCGGGATACGGCACCGCGGGCGCCGCGTCGGCGGAGTTCGTGGTGGACGACTCCGCGCGCCCGTCCGGTTCCGCCACCGTGCTGGAGCACCACCTGGAGCGCGTGCCCGGCGTGGTGGACGCGGAGTTCAACCTGGGGGCCATGCGGGTGCGCGTGGACTACCTGCCCGGCACGGTCGACGTGCCCGCGCTGCACGCGGCCATCGAGCAGCTCGGCTACCGCGTGCGCGACGTGCCCGAGGGCGGCGGGGCGGACGCGGAGGACTTCGAGGCCGCCGCGCACGCCGCCGAGTACCGCGGCCTGCAGCGCAGGTTCTGGATCGCGGCGGTGCTGTCGCTGCCCGTGCTGGTCATCGCCATGTCGCACGGGCGCATCGCCTGGCTGGACTTTCCCGGCGTCAACTGGCTGCAGCTCGCGCTGACGACGCCGGTGGTCCTGTACAGCGGCTGGCAGTTCTACCGCGGCGCCTGGCTGGCCTTTCGCCACCGCGCGGCGGACATGAACACGCTCATCGCGGTCGGCACCGGCACGGCGTTCCTCTACTCCGTCGCGGCCACCCTCGCCCCTTCGCTCTTCGTCACGGACCCGCACGCGGGGATGGCGGGGATGGAGGGCGCCATGCCGCCGGTGTACTTCGAGGCGGCGGCGGTCATCATCGCCCTGATCCTGCTGGGGCGGATGCTGGAGAGCCGCGCCAAGGGCCGCACCGGCGACGCCATCCGCCGCCTGGTAGGGCTCCAGCCGAAGACGGCGCGGGTCATCCGCGGCGGCGCCGAGCTGGACGTGCCGCTGGAGCAGGTGGTGCGCGGCGACGTGGTCGTGGTCCGCCCGGGCGAGAAGGTGCCGGTGGACGGCGTGGTGGCGGAGGGCGCCAGCGCGGTGGACGAGTCCATGCTGACCGGCGAGAGCCTGCCGGTGGAGAAGGGGCCGGGGGCGGAGGTCTTCGGCGGCACCATCAACCGCACCGGCTCCTTCCGCTTCACCGCGACCAAGGTCGGCAGGGACACGGCGCTGCAGCAGATCGTGAAGCTGGTGCAGGACGCGCAGGGCTCCAAGGCGCCCATCGCGCGCATGGCGGACGTGATCAGCGGCATCTTCACGCCCGTGGTCATCAGCATCGCCATCGCGGCGTTCGTCGCCTGGTTCGTGCTGGCGCCCGTGGAGACGCGCACCACGCAGGCGCTGGTGGCGTTCGTCTCGGTGCTGATCATCGCCTGCCCGTGCGCCCTCGGTCTCGCGACGCCCACGGCCATCATGGTGGGCACGGGCAAGGGCGCGGAGCACGGCGTGCTGATCAAGGGCGGCGAGAGCCTGGAGACGGCGCACCGGCTGGACACCATCGTCCTGGACAAGACCGGCACCATCACGGAGGGCCGGCCGGAGCTGACGGACGTGGCGGCGGAGGGGATGGACGAGGCGGAGCTGCTGCGGCTGGTGGCCAGCGCCGAGCGCGGCAGCGAGCACCCGCTGGGCGAGGCCATCGTGCGCGGCGCGCAGGCGCGGGGGATCGCGCTGGCGGACGCGTCCGCCTTCAACGCCGTCGCGGGGCACGGGGTGGAGGCCACGGTGGACGGGCGCGCGCTGCTGCTGGGCAACGCGCGGCTGATGGAGCAGCGCGGCATCAGCCTCGGCGGGCTGGCCGACCGCGCCGCCGCGTTCGCCGAGCAGGGGAAGACGGCGATGTTCGCCGCGGTGGACGGGCGCGTGGCGGGCGTGCTGGCGGTCGCGGACCGGGTCAAGCCGGAGGCGCGGGCGGCCATCGCGGAGCTGCGGCGCATGGGGCTCCGGGTGGTGATGATCACCGGTGACAACCGGCGCACGGCGGACGCGGTGGCGCGGCAGGTGGGGGTGGACGACGTGCTGGCGGAGGTGCTGCCGGAGGGCAAGGCGCGCGAGGTCAGGCGCCGGCAGGAGGCGGGGCGCCGCGTGGGCATGGTGGGCGATGGGATCAACGACGCGCCGGCGCTGGCGCAGGCGGACGTGGGCATCGCCATCGGCACGGGGACGGACGTGGCCATCGAGGCCAGCGACGTGACGCTCATCCGCGGCGACCTGCGCGGCGTGGTGACGGCCATCCGCCTGTCCCGCGCGACCATCCGCACGGTCAAGCAGAACCTGTTCTGGGCCTTCGTCTACAACGTGATCGGCATCCCCGTCGCGGCGGGGGCGCTGTACCCGGTGACGGGGTGGCTGCTGTCGCCGGTGCTGGCCAGCGCCGCGATGTCGCTCTCGAGCGTGAGCGTGGTGACGAACTCGTTGCGCTTGCGGGGGTTCCGGCCGACGACGAGTGCGTGAGTGCGTGAGTGCGTGA
>DASTLD010000318.1:0-10917 GCA_035715345.1 Longimicrobium sp. | reverse complement strand
GACGGCCCGTTTCCGCGCGGCGGCGCCCGGAGACTACGTGGTGGACCTGGCGTGCGGGGGCGGGTGCCGGGACGCCGGGCTGCGGGCCTTCGGCGCGGGCAATGCGGCCGCGCTGGCGGTGGGGCGGCCCACGCAGCCCGCGCGCGCGGCCGGCGGCGGCCAGGACGGCCACGCCGGCGCCACGCTGGAGATGATCGGCGTGGAGCCCGGGGAGTACAGGCTGCGCTTCACGCTGTCGTGCGGGCGGCGCACGTGCCCGTACGGGTACCGCGTCTACCACCGCGCGCCGCTGCCGGACTCCGCGTCGGTGGTGCTGGCGGCGGCGGACCGCGCCAGCGTGGCCGTGGCGCAGGCGCGCCGAACCGGCGACCCCCGGCCCCTGCTGACGGCGTGGACCGGCGCCGCGCTGGCGGACCAGGCCGGCCAGGTGGCGGAGCTGCGCCGCGCCGGCCGCTACGAGGAGAGCCGCCTGCTGGAGCAGGAGATCTGCGCGCTCGCCGTGTCGCCGGACCGCCGCACCGCCACCGCGCGGGTGATGGAGCGGTGGGAGGTGACCCGCCACCACCCGGACTCCGTGCCGCGGCACACGGTGGACCCGCCGGCGGTGCAGGACATGACCCTGCGGTGGGAGCCGGGCGGGTGGAAGATCGCCGCCATCACCTTCCGTTCCGGCCAGCGCTGCTGAGCGCGGCGCGCCCTACCCCTCCCCCACCTCCGCCAGCTCGGCGTCGTCGTCCAGCAGCGCGTCCAGCTCGTCGCCGCGCGGCGCGGGGGGCGGCGGGTCCTCCGCCAGCACGCGGCCCCACTCGTGGAAGACGTCGCCCATCCAGTCGTAGATGGTGCGCACGCCCTCCTGCAGCCGCGCCATGGTGGCCGCCCGCTCCTCGCGCGGCAGCGTCAGCGCGTCGCGGACGCGCAGGGCGCACCCCTCGGGGTCGTAGGGGTTGATGAGCGTGGCCTGCGGCATCTCCTCCGCGGCGCCGGCGAACTCCGACAGCAGCAGCACGCCCTGCCGGTCCGCCTGGCTGGCCACGTACTCCTTGGCCACCAGGTTCATCCCGTCCTGCAGCGAGCTGACGATGCACACGTCCGCCATGCGGTACAGCACGGCGAGCTGCTCCGCCGGCACGGACTGCTTGACCAGGTGGATGGGCGTCCACGCGTCCGTGCCGAAGCGCTCGTTGATCTCGCGCACCTGGCGGTCCACCTTCTGCGCCAGGTCGTCGTACGCCTCGATGTCGCTGCGGCTGGGCACCGCCACCTGCAGGTAGGTGAAGCGCTCGCGGTGCTCCGGGTAGCGGTCCCACAGGAACTCCAGCGCCTTGAACTTCTCCGGCAGCCCCTTGCTGTAGTCCAGCCGGTCCACGCCGATGCCCAGGCACCCGCCGGTGGGCAGGTAGCGCTGGCGGATGCGCGCGGCCAGGTCCGCGAAGTCCGGCACCGTGGCCAGCCCGCGGAACTGCTCCACGTCGATGGAGATGGGGAACGCGCCCACGTGGCAGGTGTGCCCGTCCACCGTGGCCGTGCGCGCGTCCCAGTCCACCCGCGCCCCCGCCAGGCGCCGCGCGCAGCGCAGGAAGTTGTCCGCGAACGCCGGCAGGTGGAACCCCATCACGTCGTTCGCGAGCATCCCCCGCAGCAGGTAGCCGGCCTGCGGCGCCAGGCGGAAGATGTCGATGGGGGGAAACGGGATGTGCCAGAAGTGCGCGAGCGACAGGTCCGGCCGCCGCCCGCGGATGAGCAGCGGCGCCAGGGCCAGGTGGTAGTCCTGCAGCCACACCACCGCCTCCTTGCCGCGCGCCTCCTCCAGCACCGCGTCCGCGAAGCGCCGGTTGACCCGCCGGTAGCGCTCCCAGTAGCGCGAGCGCACGCGCGTCAGGTCCGGCCGCAGGTGGCACAGCGGCCACAGGAACTGGTTGGCGAAGCCCAGATAGTAGCGGTGGATGTCGTGGTGCGTCAGCCACACGCGCCGCAGCGTGTACGACGGGCTCTCCGGCGGCACGCGCACCCGGCTGTCCGCGTCCACCACCGCGGCGTCCGCCTCGCCCGACCCCCAGGCCACCCAGGTGCCGCCCAGCGCCTGCATCAGCGGGTCCAGCGCGGAGGTGAGCCCCCCCGCCGGGCGGCCCACGTCCATCTCGCCGACCTCGCGGCTCCAGCGGTGCTCGTAGGGCTCGCGGTTGCTGACCACCACCAAGCGGCGGCCGGGGAACATCTCGCGGAACAGCGGGCCCAGGTCCCGGGGATCGGTCGGCATCGGGTCCCTCTAGAGAGTGAAGCGGCGCCGCGCCATGCGCCGCGCGGCCTGCCCGCCGGGCACGGTGCGCAGGCGGGACGCGCGCTGCACCGCGCGCACGCGCGGCCGGCGGCGGCGGCCGCCGCCCAGCGCCAGCACCAGCCCCGCTCCGAATGCGACGCCCGCGGCCAGTCCGGCCAGCAGCGTCAGGCGCCGGGGCTGCTCGGCGTAGTCCATTCCGGGATCGCGGGATACGGGGGAGAGGAGGCGCGCGTGACACCGTCCGGGGCGCACGCGACGTGCCACGCACGGCGCAGGGTGCCGCTTGCGACCCCCGTCCGCGGGGGTATTATTATCGGGTTCGGCCGCGGCGCGCCACGCCGCCGTGCGGCCCGCGGGCGCAGACTTCAGGAGGCAAACCCGGCATGGCGGACGCCAGCAAGACGGTCCTGCTCGTGGAGGACAACGAGGACAACCGGACCGTCTACCGCACGATCCTCGAGCACTTCGGGTACCAGGTGATCGAGGCCAGGAACGGCGAGGACGGCGTGCGCATGGCCCGCGAGGACCGCCCCGACCTGATCCTGATGGACATCTCCATCCCCATCATCGACGGCTGGGAGGCCACGCGCCTGCTCAAGAGCGAGCCCGCCACGGCGGAGATCCCCATCATCGCCCTCACCGCCCACGCGCTGGCCACGGACCGGGCCAAGGCGCAGGAGGTGGGGTGCGACGGCTACCTGGCCAAGCCGTGCGAGCCCCGCCGCGTGGTGGCGGAGGTGGAGAAGTTCATCGGCTCCGGGCGGGAGGCCAACGCTTGACGGCTGCACCCCGGCAGGACGCCGCCGCCACCCGCATCCTGGTGGTGGATGACATCCCCGACAACGTGGAGATCCTGGACGCGCGGCTCTCGTCGCGCGGCTACATCGTGGACACCGCGGCGGACGGGGAGCAGGCCCTGCAGCGCATCTACGCGGAGCCGCCGCACCTGGTGCTGCTGGACGTCATGATGCCCAAGCTGGACGGCTTCGAGGTGTCGCGGCGCATCAAGGCGGACCCGGAGCTCCCCTTCATCCCGGTCATCCTGGTCACCGCGCGCGACCAGCCGGAGGACATCGTCCACGGCCTGGAGAGCGGCGCGGACGACTACATCGCCAAGCCCTACAACTTCCCGGAGCTGGAGGCGCGCATGCGCGCCATGCTCCGCATCAAGCGGCTGCAGGACGAGCTGGACCAGAAGAACCAGGAGCTGGAGCAGGCCAACATCCGCCTGAAGAAGCTCTCCATCACCGACGGGCTGACGGAGCTGTTCAACCACCGCCACGTGCACCAGCTCCTGCGCGACGAGTTCGAGCGCTCGCGCCGCACGGTGGAGCCGCTTTCCGTGGCCATGCTGGACCTGGACCGCTTCAAGCAGGTCAACGACACCTACGGCCACCCCACGGGCGACGTGATCCTGTACGAGACCGCGCGCATCATCAAGGAGACCGCGCGCGAGATCGACATGGTGGGGCGCTACGGCGGCGAGGAGTTCATCGCCATCCTGCCCAACACCGACGAGGCGGAGGCGCAGCGCTTCGCGGAGCGCGTGCGGCAGGCGGTGGAGAAGCACCTGTTCCGCGACGGCGACACGGAGGTGCGCATGACGGTGTCGTGCGGGGTGTCGGACTTCCAGGGCCAGGAAGGCGACGCGCCGGAGACGCTGCTCAAGCGCGCGGACGAGGCGCTGTACCAGGCCAAGCACGGCGGCCGCAATCGCGTGGTGCGCGCCTCGGAGCTGCCCGCCGCGTCATGACCCCCCCCGCCCCGCCCGAGGCCGCCGCCCGCGCCGCCGAGCTGCGCGAGCGCATCGAACGGGCCAACCACGAATACTACGTCCTCGACGCGCCGACGCTCTCGGACTTCGAGTACGACCGGCTGTTCCGCGAGCTGCGCGAGCTGGAGGCGGAGTACCCCATCCTCCGGACGCCGGACAGCCCCACGCTCCGTGTCGGCGCCGAGCCTGCCAGCCGGCTGGAGAAGACGGAGCACCTGGCGCCCATGCTGTCGCTGGACAACGCCTTCGACCCCGACGAGCTGCGCGCGTGGGAAACGCGCAACGCCCGCATCGTGGACGAGGTGCGCACCGGCGGCTACGTGGTGGAGCCCAAGATCGACGGGCTGGCCATCGCGCTGACCTACCAGGACGGGGTGCTGGTCAAGGGGGCCACGCGCGGCAACGGCACCATCGGCGAGGACGTCACGCGCAACCTGCGCACGATCAAGCAGATCCCGCTGCGGCTGCGGGGCGACGGGCCCCCGGTGTCGCGGCTGATGGAGGTGCGCGGCGAGGTGTACCTCCCCCACTCCGGCTTCGAGCGGCTCAACCAGCGCCGCGCGGCGGACGGGCTGGCGACGTTCGCCAATCCGCGCAACGCGGCGGCGGGCAGCCTGCGCCAGCTCGACCCCGCGGTCACCGCGTCGCGTCCCCTGCGCTTCTTCGCCTACGCCGTGCAGGGCGATCCGCGGGGAACGGACGCGCTGCCGTTCGACACGCAGTGGGGGCTGCTGGAGGCGCTGCGGGCGTGGGGGCTGCCGGTCAACACGCTGGCCAACCGCGCGGCGGACCTGGAAGGCGTGCTGGCCTGGGTGCACGAGTTCGACCGGCTGCGCGCCACGCTGGACTACGAGGTGGACGGCGCGGTGGTCAAGGTGGATCCCCTGCGCCTGCACGAGGAGCTGGGCATCGTGGGCGGGCGCGAGCCGCGCTGGGCCACGGCGTACAAGTTCGCGCCGGACCTGGCGGTGACCACGCTGCTGGCCATCCCCATCAACGTGGGCCGCACGGGGGCGCTGAACCCGTACGCGGTGCTGGAGCCGGTGGAGGTGGGCGGCGTGGTCGTGAAGCTGGCGACGCTGCACAACGAGGAGGACATCCGCCGCAAGGACATCCGCCCCGGCGAGAAGGTGCTGGTCAAGCGCGCCGGCGAGGTCATTCCCCAGGTGGTGGGGCCGGTGCTGGAAGAGGGGCAGGCGCGCGCGCCGGAGTTCACCATGCCGGACGCCTGCCCCGCGTGCGGCACGCCGGTGGAGCGCCCCGCGGGCGAGGTGATGACCTACTGCCCCAACAGCGGCTGCCCGGCGCGCATCTACTGGGGCCTGGCGCACTTCGTCAGCCGCGGCGCGATGGACATCCGCGGCCTGGGCGAGGAGCGCATCCGCCTGTTCCTGGACCGCAAGCTGGTGGAGGACGTCGCGGACATCTATCGTATCACGAAAGACGACCTGCTGGCCATCGAGGGCTTCAAGGAGAAGTCCGCGCAGAACCTGCTGGACGGCATCGAGGCCTCCAAGGCGCGGGGCCTTTCGAAAGTGCTGTGGGGCCTGGGCGTGCGGCACGTGGGCGAGACCGCCGCGGAGCTGCTGGCGCGCGCCTTCGGGACGATGGACCGGCTGGCCGCGGCGTCGGCGGACGAGTACGCGGCGGTGCACGGCATCGGCCGGACGACGGCGGACGCGCTGCGGGCCTTCTTCGACGAGCCGCGCAACCTGCAGGTGATCGCCAAGCTCCGCGAGGCCGGCGTCAAGCTGGAAGAGGAGCAGGCGGAGCCGGTGCAGGGCGTCTTCAGCGGCAGGACGTTCGTGGTCACCGGCACGCTGCCCACCCTGCCCCGCTCGCAGGCGGAGGCGTTCATCGAGCGCCACGGCGGCCGCGTCGCGGGCAGCGTGACCAAGAAGACCGACTACCTCGTCGTCGGCGCGGACGCGGGCTCCAAGCTGGCGAAGGCGCAGGAGCTGGGCATCTCGCAGCTCAGCGAGGCGGAGCTGCTGGCGCTGCCGGAGCAGCTCGCCGCCGCCGCATCGGCCGACGCGCCCGCCGCACCCACCGGGGCAACGCAGGAGCCGGACAACCTCCAACTGGACCTCTCATGACCTCCACGCTCGCCGCCCCGCCCCGCTTCCTGCAGGTGCCGTCCGCGCTGCTCGGCTCCGTCCGCCGCGCGGTGGTCGGCGACCGCGCGCCCATGGAGGCCGTGACCGCGCTGCGCGAGATCGGCTACGAGCTGGGCGAGGAAGTGTACGGCTCGCTGCAGGACCGGCTGTCGCGCGACCTGGGCGGCGCGGAGTGGAGCGGCGTGTCGCCGGAGGACTTCTGGGAGGCGGCGGCGCGCTTCTTCGACGAGCGGGGCTGGGGCACGCTCACCTTCCGCGACCTGCACCCGGCCATCGGCGCGCTGGAGCTGTCCGACTGGGTGGAGGGCGAGGCGGGCGGCGGGCCGCGCGGGTGCCACCTGTCCACCGGGCTGTTCACGGCGCTGCTGGAGCGCCTGGCCGGCCAGGGCATGGCGGTCATGGAGGTGCCCAGCGGCGCGCCGGACCGCACGCGCCTGCTCTTTGGCCGCGGCGACGTGCTGGGCGGCGTCTACGAGTCCATCCGCGGCGGCGCCTCGCTGGAGGACGCCGTCGCGCGCCTGGGCTGAAAACTGGCCTCACGCAAAGACGCGGAGGACGCGGAGAGCATTTTCTCGGCGTCCTCCGCGTCTCTGCGTGAGGCCCTTACTGGTTGCCATCTTGCGGAACTGGACGGCATGGCTCGAACCATGGCTTTCGACTACGGCGAGCGGCGCATCGGCGTGGCGGTCTCCGACCCCATGCGGATGATCGCGCAGCCGCTGACCACGCTGCAGCGCCGCGCCGGCAAGCGCCCGCCCTGGCCGGAGATCACCAGGCTGGTGGCGGACCAGGAGGCGGACGAGCTGGTCGTGGGCCTGCCGCTGGACCTGGCGGGCGAGGAGGGCGAGTGGGCGGCGGAGGTGCGCGGCTTCGGGGCGGACCTGGCCCGGCGCACGGGGCTGGAGGTGCGCTGGATGGACGAGCGCCTCTCCAGCGTCCGGGCCGAGCGCGCCATCCGAGGGATGGGCCTCAAGCGCGCCGAGCGCGAGGACAAGTCCCGCATCGACGCCACCGCGGCCGCCATGATCCTGGAGGGATACCTGGCCCTGCGCCGCAACCAGGCCGCCGTGGAGGAGGGGCGATGAGGGCGGCGCGGATCGGCGGTGCTCTGGCGCTGGGGCTGCTGGCACTGGCGCTCGGCGTGACGCTGACGACGTGCGGCAGCGGCCAGGGCAAGGGCGATCCGGTACGCTTTACCGTGCCGCGCGGTGCGGGGCTCTCCACCGTCGCGGACACGCTCGACGCGCGCGGCATCGTGGGCTCGCCACGCATGTTCAAGCTGTACGCGCGGATGAAGGGCGCGGCGCCCAAGCTCAAGCCCGGCATCTACGAGGTGCGGCGCGGCGCGGCCTTCTCCCTCATCGTCCGCAAGCTGGTCACGGGCGACGTGGTGAAGACGCGCGTCGTGGTGCCCGAGGGATGGGACCTGCGCGGCATCGCCCCGCGGCTGGCGACGGCCACGGGTCTGCCCGCCGACTCCATCCTGTCGCGGCTGATGGAGCCCGCGCAGGCGGAGAAGTACGGCGTGCCCGGGCCCACGCTGGAGGGGTACCTGTATCCCGCCACCTACGTCTTTCCCACCGGCTCCTCGCTCGACCAGATCCTGCGCGAGATGACGGCGCAGTACCGGCGCGCCTGGACCCCCGCCATGCGCGAGAAGGCGCGGGCCCTGGGGATGGACGAGCGCGAGGTGGTGACGCTGGCCTCCATCGTGGAGAAGGAGGCGCGCGTGTGGACCGAGCGCCCGACCATCGCCCGCGTGTACCACAACCGCCTCAAGCGGGGGATGCGGCTGGAGGCGGACCCCACGGTGCAGTACGCGCTGGGCGAGCACCAGCAGCGGCTGCTGCACCGCCACATCGACCAGGTGGCGGACGACCCGTACAACACCTACCGCCACCGCGGCCTGCCGCCGGGGCCCATCGCCTCGCCCAGCAAGGGCGCCATAGAGGCCACGCTGGAGCCCGCCGAGCACGACTTCCTGTTCTTCGTCGCGCGGCCCAACGGCACGCACGTGTTCACGCGCACGCTGGCGGAGCACAACCGCGCCGCGGCCGCCGCGCGCCGCGAGGCCCGCGCCGCCGGCCGCCGCTGATGGAGGGGCTGGCCGGGCGGCTGCGGCTCATCGTCGTCACGGATCCCGCCTGCGGCCCCGGGCGCACGCTGGTGGACGTGGTGCGCGCGGCCCTGCGCGGCGGCGCGCCCGCCGTCCAGCTCCGCGCCAAGGACGCCTCCGCGCGGGAGATGGCGGAGCTTGCCCGCGCGCTGCTGGCGGAGACGCGCGCGGCGGGCGCGCTGCTGTTCGTGAACGACCGCGTGGACGTGGCGCTGGCCGTCGGTGCCGACGGCGCGCACGTGGGCGAGGACGACCTGCCCGTGGGCGCCGCGCGGCTCATCGTGCCGGAGGGGTTCCTGCTGGGCATGTCCGCCGCGACGCCGGAGCTGGCGATCGCGGCGCAGGAGGACGGCGCGGACTACGTGGGCGTGGGCCCGGTCTATGCCACCGCCAGCAAGCCCGACGCGGGCGATCCCGTCGGCGCCGCGCGCATCGCGGCCGTGGCCGCGGCCGTGCGCATCCCGGTGGTGGGGATCGGGGGGATCGACGCCTCCAACGCCCGCACGGTGGTCGAGGCGGGGGCGGCGGGCGTGGCGGTGATCAGCGCGGTGATGCAGGCGGGGGATCCGGAGGCGGCGGTGCGGGAGCTGATGCGGTAGGAGGGGGCCCTCACGCGGCTCGGCCCTCACCCCCCTGGGCCCTCACCCGCTCGTTCCTCGCGGCCCTCTCCCACAAACTGCGTGGGAGAGGGCGAAGGCTTGTGCGCACTGCCTCCTGCCGTGGCCAGGCCGCCCCCGTAGAGACGCCCCGGCGTGGCGTCTCTACCATGGAAATGCGCGCTCGTACGCCCCGCACGCGGCGCTCCCCCGTTCAGTCCGCGAAGGCGGACTTCGTGTTGTCTCAGGCGCGGTTTCAACCGCCGGCCCGATGCCGGCGTCGAGCACAAAATACACCTGTAGAAGAAAACCCTTGCGCACTTTACTTCTACACCTGTATTATATCGCTGTCGAACATCATCCCTCCTGCCCCGCCGGGCCATGAGCTACTCCCTGACCGAGCTGCAGCTCGCCCTGATGAAAGTGCTCTGGGAGCGCGGAGAAGCTAACGTCGTGGACCTGCACGACGCCCTTCGCGCCGAGCGCCGCATCGCCCAGTCCACCGTGGCCACGCTGCTCACGCGCATGGAAAAGCGCGGCCTTGTCGCCCACCGCCGCGACGGGCGCCAGTACGTCTACCGCCCGCTCGTCACGGAGGGCCAGGTGCGCCGCTCCGTGGTGGCGGAGGTCAGCGCCCTGGTCGGCAGCCTGTTCCAGGGCGACGTGACCGAGATGATGCACCACCTGCTGCGCGAGAGCGAGGTGGACCCCGCCGACCTGGCCCGCCTGCGCGCCCTGATCGACGCGCGTGAACAGGAGCTGAAGGGAGACGCCGCATGAACCCGACGCTGATGGACGTGGGCGCCTGGCTGCTCACCTACGCCGTGCACAGCACCGTCCTGCTGGGCGCCGCGGCCCTGCTCACCTGGCGCCTGGTGCGACGCGACGCCTGGCGCGACACGCTCTGGAAGGCCGCGCTCTTCGGCGGCCTGGTGACCGCCACGGTGCAGACCGCGCTCGACCTCCGCCCCCGCGCGGGGAGCTGGGACCTGGGCCCCGCGCCCTCCGCCGCCGCGACCCCCGTCCTCGCGCCGGCCGTCGTGACGCGCGACGCCGTCGTGGAGGGCGTACGCGAAGCGGCCGCGCAGCCGCCGGCCGCCAGGGCCCCGCAGCCGCTGGCGCCCGCCTCGGCGGAGGACGCCGTCACGCCGCCGCCGAGCATGCTGGCGGGCCTGCCGGACACCGGCACGCTGCTGGGGCTGTGGACCGTGGTCGCCGCGGCGCTGCTGGGCAGGCTGGCGTGGCGGCAGGGCAGGCTGCGGAGGATGCTGCGCCAGCGCCGCGAGGTGGCGGACGGCGAGGTGCTGGGCACGCTGGCGGAGCTGCGCCGCAACGCGGGCGTGTGGATGCCCGTGCGCCTGAGCGCGTCGGAGGTCGCCCCCACGCCGCTGGCGCTGGGCCGCGCGGAGATCTGCGTGCCGCCGCGCTTCCTGGGCGAAATGGACCGCGACCACCAGCGCGCCGCCCTGGCCCACGAGCTGGCGCACCTGGTCCGCCGCGACCCGCTGTGGCACTTCGCGGCGTCCGCGGTCGGCGCGCTGTTCTTCTTCCAGCCGCTCAACCTGCTGGCCCGCCGCCGCCTGCGCGAGTCCGCCGAGTTCCTGTGCGACGAGTGGGCGGCCCGGCAGACCGGCTCGCCCCTGGGGCTGGCGCGCTGCCTGGCGCAGGTGGCCTCGTGGGTGGCGCCGGGCCGCGACCCCATCCCCGCCGGGACCATGGCGATGGCGGAGGGCGGCTCGCCCCTGCTGCGGCGCGTGGAGCGGCTGACGGCGTGGCGACCCGCCGCGGAGCTGTCCCCGGTGCTGCGGACGGCCGCCGCGCTGGCGGTGCTGCTCCCCGTGGCGGCCATGGCGCCGGGCGTGACCGCCGGCCGCGAGGCGCCCGTTCGCAACGAGGTGGCCCTGCCGCCGGAGCGCGTGCAGGAGCAGGTCATCGAGCACAAGAACCCCGACGAGACGCTGGCCCAGCGCTGGGAGTGGGCGCTGGCGGACGCGCGCCGCCGCGGCGGGACGGCGTGGATCGTCTACACCTTTCCC
>DASTLD010000317.1:0-2409 GCA_035715345.1 Longimicrobium sp. | reverse complement strand
CTCACCCTGCGTGCACGGCAGGCGCGCGACTGTCGTCGCGTCCTGCCGCGCACGCTGTCCCTCTCCCACAAACTGCGTGGGAGAGGGAGAACGGTGGCGCGCATTGCGACCTGCCGTGTTTCGTCTGGCCCCGTAGAGACGCCCCGCCGGGGCGTCTCTACCATGGACATGCGCCATTCTGGTGCGCGTCTCGCGGTACTCCCCCGTTCAGTCCGCGCAGGCGGACTTCGTGCTTCTGGAGGCGCGGTTTCAACCGCCGGCTCGGGGCGTGCCGCCGCGCACGGTACAACGCCGCACGCGAAACCCGTCCGCGCAGGCGGACATCACGTTTTCCCAGCCGCGAATTCATTCGCCGGGCTTCCTGCGCCGGCCTCATCTGTCTTCGCTGCCCCATGCCCTGCGACCACGCCGGTCGGCTGCCGTTCCTTGGGCGACCTGCGCGCATCGGGGTATTCAGCTTTCCACGCGCCGCGCGCGGGTCTATTTTCCGCGCGAAATCGCAACCCCGATCTCCCGTTGGATGGTTCCTGAGCAGAAGCGCGACCGGCTGGTGCAGATCCTCCGCGAATGCGGCTCCGTGGTCGTGGGCTACAGCGGCGGCGTGGACTCCGTGTTCCTGGCGCGCATCGCCGTGGACGTGCTCGGCGCGGACAGCGTGCTGGCCGTCACCGGCAAGAGCGCCAGCGTGGCCTCGTGGATGGAGGACACCGCGCGCGACGTCGCGACCGGGTTCGGCATCCCCTGGCTGGAGCTGGAGACGCACGAGCTGGACGACCCCCGCTACGCCGCCAACCCCAACAACCGCTGCTACTTCTGCAAGACGGAGCTGTGGGGGCGACTGGGCGCGCTGGCGCGGGAGCGCGGCTACGCGGCGGTGCTGGACGGCTCCAACGCGGACGACGTGGGCGACCACCGCCCCGGCGCCGTGGCCGCGGGCGAGCACGCGGTACGCTCGCCGCTGCTGGAGGCGGGGCTGACCAAGGCGGAGATCCGCGCCTGGTCGCGCGAGCTGGGGCTGCCGACGTGGGACCAGCCCGCCGCGCCGTGCCTGGCCTCGCGCATCCCCTACGGCATCAGCGTCACGCCGGAGCGGCTGCGCCAGGTGGAGGCGGCGGAGCTGGCGCTGCGGGCGCTCGGCTTCCGCGACTTCCGCGTGCGCCACCACGACGGCATCGCCCGCGTGGAGGTGCACCCCGCGGAGCTGCCGCGCGTGGCCGGGCTGCGCCGCGAGATCGCGCGGGCGGTGCGGCAGGCGGGCTTCCGGCGCGCGCTGCTGGACCTGCAGGGCTACCGCCGCGGCTCGCTCAACGAGGGGCTGGGCGCGGGGCAGCTCGTGCAGCTGGGGGGCGCCGCGTGAGCGCGCCGGACCCCCGCGCCGCCGTGGCCGCCCGCGCGCTGGCGGAGCAGGGCATCGCCGGCGCCGGCGTGGAGGTGGAGGGGCACGAGCGCGAGATCGCCGCCGTCCGCGTCCCCCCCGACGAGTGGGAGCGCATGCTGGGCGACGACGGCCGGCGCGCGGCGGAGGCGGTGCGCGCGGCGGGCTTCCGCTACGTGGCGCTGGACCTGGACGGGTGATGGACGGCGGCGAGATCTACCTGGACTACGCCGCCACCGCCGGCGTGCGCCCGGAGCCGGTCATCGAGGCCGTCAGCGACTACCTGCGCCGCATCGGCGCCACGCCGGGGCGCGCGGGGCACCGCCGCGCGGTGGAGGCGGGCCGCATCGTGCTGCGCTGCCGCCGCGCGCTGGCCGCGCTCTTCAACGCGCCCGGCGACCCCGGCCGCCTCACCTTTCAGCTCAACGCCACCCACGCGCTCAACGCCGCGCTCTTTGGCCTGCTGCGGCCGGGGGACCGCGTGGTGCGCACGGAGTACGACCACAACGCCGTCCGCCGGCCCGCGCTGGCGCTGGCCCACCGCGGCGTGCAGGCGGTGGTGGTCGAGGGCGACCCGCACGGCGGCGTCAGCATGTTCGAGGTGGAGCATGCGCTGAAGGGCGCGCGGCTGCTCGTCATCACCCACGCCAACAACGTGATCGGCAACGTGCTGCCGGTGGCGGACCTGGCGGAGATGGCGCACGCGGCCGGCGCGCTGGTGCTGGTGGATGCCGCCCAGTCCGCCGGCCACCTGCCGGTCGACGTGCAGGTGATGGGGATTGACCTGCTGGCGTTCACCGGCCACAAGGGGCTGCTGGGGCCGCAGGGCACGGGCGGACTGTGGATCCGCGAGGGGATCGAGCTGCCGCCGATGTTCATCGGGGGGACGGGGGGCGATTCGGATTCGCCCGACATGCCGGAGCGGCTGCCGGACCGGCTGGAGGCGGGGTCGATGAACGGCCCGGGGATCGCGGGGCTGCTGGCAGGCGTCGAGTGGCTGACGGAACGCGGGATGGACGCGGTCCACCGCCGCG
>DASTLD010000316.1:0-6748 GCA_035715345.1 Longimicrobium sp. | reverse complement strand
CGAAGCGCGCGTCGTACCAGGCGGCGTGGGCGCGGCGCGCGGCGGCCCAGGCGTCCAGGTGCGGCAGCTTGGCCAGCAGCACCGCCGCCTGCAGCGTGTCCAGCCGCGAGTTGAGCCCCACCTCGTCGTGGTGGTACATCTTGACGCCGCCGTGCGTCCGCAGCCGGCGCACACGGTCCGCCAGCGCCGCGTCGTCCGTCACCACCATCCCCCCGTCGCCGAAGCCGCCCAGGTTCTTGGAGGGAAAGAAGGAGAGCGCCGTCGCGTCGCCCAGCTGGCCCGTGTTCCTCCAGGCGCCGTCCACGCGCTGCCGCGCGCCCAGCGACTGGGCCGAATCCTCGAGCACGAACACCCCCCGGGCGCGCGCGGCGGCCAGGAGGGGCTCCATCTCCGCCATCAGCCCGAACAGGTGCACCGGCAGCACGGCGCGCGTGCGGCCGGTGAGGGCCCCGGCGACGGCGGCGGGGTCCAGGTTGAAGGTGTCGGGGTCGATGTCCACGAACACGGAGCGTCCGCCCGCGTTGTGGATGGTGCCCGCCGTGGCGAAGAAGGTGAACGGGGTGGTGACCACCTCGTCGCCGGGCGCCAGGTCCAGCGCCTTGAGCACCAGCAGCAGCGCGTCCGTGCCGCTGGCCACGCCGATGGCGTGCCCCACGCCCACGTAGCGCGCCACCGCCGCCTCGAACTCCTGCACGATGGGACCCAGGATGAACGTCTGCTCGCGCAGCACCCGCTCCAGCTGCGCGCGCACGTCGTCCTCCACCGTCTGGAACTGCCGCTTGAGGTCCAGCAGCGCTACGGACATGCGCCTGGTGTGCGATGGTGTCGGTTGATGGATGCCGAACGCGGAACGGGCGCGGCACCCCGCTGCCGGGCCGCGCCCCGTTCCCCTGCCCTCCCCTGCCCCCCGGCGCGCCCGCTCCGCCCCGCGAAGGAATCTACGCGGCGGGCACCAGCCGGGGCACCTCCAGCCGCACGCGCCGCGACAGGCCCAGCACGCGCCGTCCCGGGTCGCGCATGACGCCGCGCGTGTCCACCACCAGCGGCGCCTTCTCGCCCACGCGGGCGTAGTCCACGCCGCTGTGGTCGGTCACGACGACGACCGCGTCCACCGTCTCCAGCAGCTCGTCCGTCAGCGGCTGGCTGTGCATGGGCAGGCCCTCGATGGGCGTGTGCCCGTCGTCCGCGATCACTGGGCAGAAGGCGTCGTGGTACAGCACCTCCGCCCCCTTCTGCTGCAGCTGGTGGATGATCTCCAGCGCCGGGCTCTCGCGCAGGTCGTCGATGTCCTTCTTGTAGGCGATGCCCAGGATCAGCACGCGGCTGCCGTTCATCGCCTTCTTCTCGTCGTTCAGCGCGTCGCCCACCTTGCGCACCACGAAGGCCGGCATCTCGCCGTTGATCTCGCTGGCCAGCTCGATCATGCGCGTGCGGAACGCCAGCGTCCGCATCTTCCAGCTCAGGTAGTGCGGGTCCAGCGGGATGCAGTGCCCGCCCAGCCCCGGCCCCGGGGTGAACTTCATGAAGCCGAAGGGCTTGGTCGCCGCCGCCTCGATCACCCCCCAGACATCGACGCCAAGGACGTCGCACGCCTGCGCCAGCTCGTTGGCCAGCGCGATGTTGATCATCCGGAAGGTGTTCTCGTACACCTTGACCAGCTCCGCCGCCTCCGCGCTCTCCACCGGCACCATGGTGTCGAACACGCGGCTGTAGAGCGCCAGCCCCGCCTCCTGGCACGCGGCGGTCACGCCGCCCATGACCTTGGGCGTGTTGCGCGTGTGCCACTTGGTGTTGCCCGGGTCCACGCGCTCGGGGCTGAAGCAGAGGAAGAAGTCCTCGCCCACCACCAGGCGCGCGGCCTCGAGCACCGGCAGCAGCACGTCGCGCGTGGTGCCGGGATAGGTGGTGCTCTCCAGGATCACCAGCTGCCCCGGCCGCAGCGTGGCCGCCAGCGACTCGCCGGCGGAGACCACGTAGCTCAGGTCCGGGTCCTTGGTCTTGTTGAGCGGGGTGGGGACGCAGATGGAGATGGCGTCGCACTCCGCCATGCGGCCCTCGTCGCTGGTGGCCTCCAGCAGGCCGCCGTCGACGAAGCTGGCCACCACCTCCGACGCCACGTCCTGGATGTGGCTCTGCCCCGCGTTGATGCCGTCCACCACGCGGGGCAGCTTGTCGAAGCCGATGACCCGGTAGCCGCTGCGCGCCAGCTCCACGGCCAGCGGCAGGCCCACGTACCCCAGGCCGATGACCCCCACCACGGCCTCGCGGCCCTCGATCCGGGAAAGAAGCCGCTCCCGCGGCGTGCCGTTCTCGCTCATGCGTTCACTTCTTTGGGAACCGCTGGACGGGCCCGCCGAGGCGCCCTGGATTGCGCGACGAAAGTAACCGCGCGCCGCCCCTGCGCAACCGCCGGGCCGCGGCGCGGAGAACGGGTCAGTCCGCCCCGGCCGCCTGCAGCCCGCGCTCGCGCAGGGGCGACACGCACTCCGGCACCAGGGCGCACACGGCGGTCAGGATGTCCGCCTGCTCGCCCACGGCGGCGGCGGCGGCCAGGCGGTCCAGCCCGGTGGTGAGCTGCACCACGTCCGGCTCGTGCGTCTGGACGATGCGCACCTTGCTGAGCGCCGTGGGCACCGTGGCCTCCATCTCCGACGTCAGCTCCTCGTGCAGCTTCTCGCCCGGGCGCAGACCGGTGAAGACGATGGGCACGTCCACGTACGGCTCCAGCCCCGACAGGCGGATCAGGTTCTCCGCCAGGTCCAGGATCCGGACCGACTCGCCCATCTCCAGCATGCAGATGCGCCCGGCCGCGTCCGGCAGCGCCGCCGCCTGCAGCACCAGCTGCACCGACTCGGGGATGGTCATGAAGTAGCGCGTGACCTCGCGGTGCGTGACCGTGAGCGGCTTGCCGTCCGCCAGCTGCTTGCGGAACACCGGGATCACGCTGCCGTCGCTGCCCAGCACGTTGCCGAAGCGCACCGCGCGGAAGTCCGTGCGCGACTGGCGCAGCGCCGGCCACCCCAGCACGATCTGCTCGGAGACGCGCTTGGTGGCGCCCATCACGCTGCTGGGGTAGACCGCCTTGTCGGTGGAGATCAGGACGAACTTGGCCGCGCCGAAGCTGGCCGCGCACTGCGCCACGCACAGCGTGCCCAGCACGTTGTTGCGCACCGCCTCCACGATGTTGCACTCCATGAGCGGCACGTGCTTGTACGCCGCCGCGTGGAACACGTAGTTGGGCCGGTGGCGGGCGAACACCGCCTCCATGCGCGCCTGGTCCGTGATGTCCGCCACGATGGGCGTCACGCGCAGGTCCGGGTGCGCCGCCGTCAGCTCGATGTGCGTGAAGTAGAGCGGGCTCTCCGCCTGGTCCAGCAGGATCAGCTCCGCGGGGCGGAAGCCGGCGATCTGCCGCGCCAGCTCCGAGCCGATGGAGCCCGCGCCGCCGGTGACCAGCACCACCTTGCCCTGCAGGTCGCCGCGCACCACGCGCAGGTCCAGCTCCACCTCGTCGCGGCCCAGCAGGTCCTCCAGCTCCACCGGCCGCAGCTCGCCCTTGGCGGCGCGGCCGTCCAGCATCTCGCGCACGGAGGGGACGATCTTGATCTCGACGTCCGTCTCCAGGCACGGCTCCACGATGGCGCGCATGGCCTCGCGCGGCGCGGAGGGGATGGCGATGACCACCAGCTCCACCCCGCGCTCCGCGATGAGCGCCTTGATCTGCGGCGTGGTGCCGATCACGGGCAGGCCGTGCAGGCGCATGCCCTGCTTGGCCGGGTCGTCGTCCACCAGCCCGACCGGGCACAGCTCGGCGCCGTCGCGCTGCAGGTGGCGCAGCAGCCGCTCCGCCGCGGCGCCGGCGCCCACCACCAGCGTGCGCTTGCCGGTGAACGACCGCCAGGGCAGGAACTGCCGCTCGCGCAGCGCCCGCACCAGGAAGCGCGCGCCGCCGAACACCATGACCGCCAGCACGCCGTCCAGCACCAGCACGGACCGGGGGAAGCCGGCCAGCCGCTCGGTGAAGAACAGGGCCAGCAGCAGCAGGCCGGAGCTGAGCATGACGGCCTTGACCAGGTCCGTCAGGTCGCGCATGCCCACGTGCCGCCACCAGCCCTGGAACAGGCCGAAGGCCAGGAACGAGAGCAGGCGCACCCCCAGCAGGTACGGCAGGGTGGCGCGGTAGACGGCGTCCATGTCCGGCGGCACCTCGAACTCGAAGCGCAGCTCGAACGCCAGTCGATAAGCCAGGGGGATCAGCAGCAGGTGCAGCCCGACGACCAGCGGGCGGCGGAACCGGAACAGCGTCTTGGGCAGCATTCAGGATCGGTTGTATCTGTCCGCGCGCGGCGTTTTTTCCGCGGGTGCCGCGGCACGCCCGGGCCTCTCCGCCCCGGCCCGGCGTGCACGTTGCCGCTTTTCACCGCACGACCCGCGCCGTTCGTCCCCGCAGGGCCCCGGCGCGGGCGTATTCTAGCCCTTCGCGGGCGCGGCTGCGAGTCTTGCGGCGCCTGGCCCGTGCACCTGCCGGAGCGTCCAGGACGCGCGTGTGCCGCGGCCGGTCACTCCCGGCCCGCGGCTCCCCGCGGCGCAAATCCCACCACAACGTCCCAGCCGTCCCGATCCGCACAGCGCGCACATGCCCTGCCGATTGGCGGATCGGGAGCGGGGCGATGGCCGAACGCGGGCGCGCAAGCGTGCCGCCGCCCGCGCGCGCCTACCCCCGCCGCGCGCGGGCGAACTGGCGGGCGTAGTAGCTGACGATCAGGTCCGCGCCGGCGCGCCTGATGGAGGTCAGCGCCTCCTCGTGCGCGCGCGGTCCGTCGATCCACCCGCGCTGCGCCGCGGCCTCGATCATGGCGTACTCGCCCGAGACGTGGTACGCGCACACCGGGTAGCCCGTCTCCTCCTTGACCCGGTGGATCACGTCCAGGTACGCCAGCGCCGGCTTGACCATCAGCATGTCGGCGCCCTCGTCCACGTCGAGCCGCGCCTCGCGCAGCGCCTCGCGCACGTTGGCGGGGTCCATCTGCGCGCCGCGGCGGTCGCCGAACGAGGGCGCGCTGGCGGCCGCGTCGCGGAAGGGGCCATAGAAGGCGGAGGCGTACTTGACCGCGTAGCTCAGGATGGCCGTCTGCCCGTGCCCGGCCTGGTCCAGCGCGGCGCGGATGGCCCCCACGCGCCCGTCCATCATGTCCGACGGCGCCACCACGTCCGCGCCGGCGGCGGCGTGCGTCACCGCCATGCGCGACAGCAGGGGCAGCGTGGCGTCGTTGTCCACGTCCCCGCCGCGCACGATGCCGCAGTGCCCGTGGCTGGTGTACTCGCACAGGCACACGTCGGTGATCACCACCAGCTCCGGCAGCTCCGCCTTGAGCGCGCGCACCGCCTGCTGCACCACGCCGTCGTCGGCGTAGCCGCTGGTGCCCTGCTCGTCCTTGTGCTCCGGCAGGCCGAAGAGCAGCACGGAGCGGATGCCCAGGCGCAGCGCCTCTTCCGCGTCGCGCAGCAGCTCGTCGCGGCTGGTCTGCTCCACGCCGGGCATGGACGCCACCGGCCGGCGGATGCCCGTGCCCTCCGCCACGAACAGCGGCAGCACCAGGTCGTCCGGCGTGACCGCCGTCTCCCGCACCAGCGAGCGGATGGGCTCGGTGCGGCGCAGGCGGCGCGGGCGGTATGCGGGGTAGCGCGACATCTCTCTATCGTCCAGTCTTGCTTCTGCTTGCGATGGGTCGGGGCGCGTCCTCGAGCCCCGCGACAGGCGGAGAAGATCCTTCGGTCGCGCGCAGGGGTTCGCGCATGCATCGAGTCTGGGGCCGCGCTCCCTCAGGATGACAGCAAGTTACCGCATTGCAAAGGGTTGTCATCCTGAGGAAGGCGCCCGCGCGTGCGCGGACCCTAGAACCGCGCCGTGACCTCGACGTGGCGCCGCTCCTCGCGCCAGTTGTTGTCGCCGTCCTCGCGGTACAGGCCGGCGCGCAGCTCCACCCCGCGGGCCAGGCGCAGCACGCCCTCCACGCTGCCGCCGTAGCTGCGGCCCTCGTGGCCGGGGGTGAACAGGTTGCCGCCGCCGAACACGAAGCGGTTGTCGTCGTGGCGCGACCGCGCAAAGCCGCGGCCCTCCAGGCGCAGCACGTCGCCGTCCACCTCCACGTATCCCATCCCCTCCCACCCCTGCCCGCCCAGCGGGTGCGCCAGCGGCCGGTCGCGCACCGCCCAGTTGCCGCGGAAGGTGCCGTTGAAGTACCACGACCCGTGCCCGCAGCACGCCTGGATGCGCGTGTACTCGGCGCCCAGCGTCAGCTCCGGGAAGCTGAACGCGCCGGGCAGGCGGATGCCCACGATGCGCGCGGGCTGCTCGTTCAGCGCGCCGGCGCCGTCGTCCGCGCCCCACTCCAGGTAGACGGTCGCGGGCACCAGGTCCTCCGTGGGCAGCCGCCAGGCCGCGTCGAACGAGAGCACCTGGTTCTCGAAGTCGCTGTTGCGGATGACGCCCACGAACATGCGCAGCACCCGCCCCGCCGTGGCCGGCTCCGCCTCCGTGCCGAACAGGGAGGCGCGGTTGATGCCCAGCGTAAGCCGCGGGTGCGGGCGCCCCGCCAGCCGCGCGCCCCACAGCCACGCCTCGTCCGGGTGCCGGTCGCCATCGATGCGGGCCACGAAGGTCTCCAGCGTCAGCGGCCCCAGGTGGCGCAGCACGCTCGGCAGCCGCAGCGGCCGGTCCGTGCGCAGCTCCGCGCGCGCCAGCGGC
>DASTLD010000315.1:0-4180 GCA_035715345.1 Longimicrobium sp. | reverse complement strand
AGGCGCCGGTGCAGCAGCGCGGCCGTCATCGCCCGTCGTTCTCCGCGGTGAACACGTCGCCCCAGCCGGCGGAGGGGCGGCCGGCGGTCACCAGCACGCACTCCGCGCGCGGCACGGGCGCCTCCAGCCCCGGCGCGTCCGCGCGGAAGCGGGCGCGCGCCAGGGCGTCCATCACCCGCTCGAGCTGCGCGGCGCCGGCGGTGGGCCGCACGCGCGCGTCCTGCGTGGCCAGCCCCACCGGCTCGCCGCGCCGCATGCCGGCCGCCGCCAGCGACGCCGCGATCTCCACCGCCGCCTCCGCCGCGTCCTCGTCCGCCGCGCGCAGGTCCAGGCAGATCCAGAGCGCGCGGCTGCGGTCGCGCTCGTACTCTCGCACGACCGGGTGGCCCACGCGCGCGGTGGTGCGCCAGTGCACGTCGCGCGGGTCGTCGCCGGGGCGGTAGGGGCGCAGGCCGCGGTACTCGCCGCGCTGGCCGGCGGCGCCCGCCAGCGCCTGCCCCGCACGGCGCACGCGCTCGCCGCTGGGGCGCGGCTCGCGCACGGGGCGGTCGCTGCGCGGCCAGACGACGACCTCGCCCTCCTGGTCCACGTCGCGCTCCTTCACGAACAGGCCGAACGGGAAGGAGGTGGAGAGCGTGATGGTCTCCAGCGCGTAGACGCCGCGCCGCTCCCACACCAGCTCCGTCCGCCCGCTCGCCCGCTCGCCCGGCTCCACGACGGCGATCCAGGCGCGCCCGGGAAAGCCCGCCTCGCCCGCCTCCACCGAGTACGAGGGCAGGCGGCGGTTGCCGTTGCGGACCTCGTACGCCAGGCGCGCGGGAGTGCCGGCCACGGCGCCGCGAGGAACGCGGCGGCGCACCTCCAGCCGCCGCAGCATCTGCTCGCTGATCCAGCCGCTGAGGATGATGAAGCCCAGCATGGCGCCGAGCATGAGGAAGAGCAGGTTGTTGCCGGTGCCGATGGCCGCCACGCCCAGCACCACCGATCCCCCGGTGAAGAACCACCCCGCGCGCGAGAACCGCAGCCGCCGCGGCGGGCGGAACCAGCGGCGGATGCGCGCGGCGAGAGGCGGGCGGGGGCGGGGGGGCATGGTACGGGAGTGCGTGAGTGCGGGAGTGCGTGAGTGACGGCGATGCGCAGAGGTCTGTGCGGGTGGAGGAGTGCCTCACCTGGGCGGAGGCCCCCTCCCCGCTCGTTCCTCGCTGCCCCTCCCCCAACTTCGGGGGAGGGGCTTCTCTCGCGCGCGGAGCCGAGCCCGTCTCACTTCTGGTCTCCCCCTCTCCGCGCGCCGCGGGCACCACCGCCGGCCTCACGCGCCGACGCCCGTGCGGCGCGGGGGGAGGGGGCCGGGGGGGTGGGGCCTCCGCTGTAGAACGCCGCCGCTTACACCGGCATCGAGATGCGCCCCAGCAGCTCCTCCAGCACGGCGACGGCTTCCTCGTAGGCCTCGCCCGTGGCGGCGGAGGCGCCGGCGGGGAGCAGGCGGTGGGCCAGGACGGGGACCGCCAGCCGCCGCACGTCGTCGGGCACCAGGAACTCGCGGCCGTCCACCAGCGCGTACCCGCGCGCGGCGCGCAGCAGCGAGATGGCGCCGCGCGTGCTGGCCCCGGCGCGGAAGCGGGGCTCCTGCCGCGTCGCATGCACCACGGCCATCAGGTAGTCCACGATGGATGCGTCCGCGTGCACCCCGTCCACCCGGTCCTGCAGGGCGATGACCGACGCCGCGTCCAGCACCGGGCGAATGCGCTCCACGCCGTCCGATCCCCCGGCCGACTGCAGCACCACGCTGCGCTCCTCGTCCGCGTCCGGGTAGCCGATGGACAGGCGCATCAGGAAGCGGTCGAGCTGGCTCTCCGGCAGCGGATAGGTGCCGTGCTGCTCCAGCGGGTTCTGCGTGGCCATCACCAGGAACGGGCGCGGCAGCTCGTAGCTCCGCTCGTCGATGGTCACCCGCCCCTCCTGCATGGCCTCCAGCAGCCCGCTCTGCGTGCGCGGCGGGGCGCGGTTGATCTCGTCCGCCAGCACCACGTTGGTGAAGATGGGGCCGGGGCGCGTCTCGAAGTCGTGCGTGCGCGGGTTGTACACCGACACGCCCAGCACGTCCGAAGGCAGCAGGTCGCTGGTGAACTGGATGCGGCGGAACTCCAGGCCCAGCGCGGCGGTCAGCGCCCGCGCCAGCGTGGTCTTGCCCACGCCGGGGATGTCCTCGAACAGCAGGTGCCCGCGCGCCAGCAGTGCGGCCAGCGACAGGCGCACCGTCTCGCGCTTGCCGCGGAACACGGTCTCCACCTGCGCGATCAGGTCGCCCAGGACGCGCGGGTCGAGCTCGGGAAGGGTGTTGGGAACGGCGTTCAGCATTCCACGACGGGACGGGGAGGAGAGCCGGTCAACGGTTCGGCGGGCGAATATCCTGGTACGTTCGCACTCACGCACTCAGCACTCACGCACTTCCGTTCATACGCGAAAGGGCCCCCGGCGTGACCGGGAGCCCTGCGTGCCGCGCGGAGGCGGCGCTTACTGCGCGCGGGGCGCCTCGGCCTCCGCGGGCGTGGCCGGCGTGGCGGCCGGCGGCGGCGCGGGCGTGCCCTGCAGGTAGTTCTGCTGGGCGTTGGCCTGGATGGACTGCTCGTCCAGGCCGTTGATGTTGCGCTTGAACTCGCGGATACCCTTGCCCATGCCCCCCGCCAGCTCGGGAAGCCGCTTGGCGCCGAACAGCAGCAGCAGGACGGCGAAGATCAGGAGCAGCTCGCCGAAGCCGAGACCAAAAGGCATGGAAACCTCCAGAATGTTCGATGTCGGTGCGGCACCCGCCGGGTGTCCGCCGCAGGGACGGCGCGAAGGAATGAGTACCGCCGCGAGCCCGTGGTGTGCCGGATGCCTTACAAGATACACACCTTGCCCGTCCGGGACAACGCTGACGGTAGATTTTCAGCACATCGCGAAGTGCTTGTGGGGAAGCGCCTTACCTTGATCTGGCGAGAGGGTAGGGAGGCGCCCCTCCGCCGTAACAACCCTCCCACCCCACGATTGTCATCCTGAGGGAGCGCCGCGCCGGTCCTGCCACCTCGCCACCCTCTGGCGCGACCGAAGGATCTTCTGTGCATGTCGCCCGGCTCGCCGGCACATGGGCCCCGCCCCCGCGGCGATCCCGTCGGCGCAGGCCGACATCACGTTGTCATAGCCGCGATTTCTTCAATCGCCAGGCGGCACCGGCGCCCGCGTGGGGCGGGGAGGCCCGCCTGCACCCGGTGCACTACGTCAGGCCCGGCGCAAACGGGCAAGATCCTTCGGTCGGCGCCACAGGCGGTTGCGGCGTAGGGACTTGCGAGGCGCCTCCCTCAGGATGACAACCCGCGCCGGGCGTACCGCTGAAGATGGCGGCGCTTCCGGATGACAACTCGGCGTTGTTCGCTATTCGGATGACCCGCGCGTGCCTTCCAATGCCTCGATGGCTGCGCGCACGTCCTCGGGGAGGGGCGCCTTGCGCTGGGCGGCGTAGTCGTATGACACCAGCACCCCGCCGCCCTCGGCGGCGATCTCGCCGAGGGCGCGGCTCACCAGGCGATACTCCTGCGTGAAGCGGTCCTGGCCCAGCTCGACGACGCGTGCGCCCACCACGACGGAGTCCGGATACTCCACCGGGCGGCGGTAGCGGGCGTGGGCGGAGTGGAGGATGGGGCCCACCTGCCGCCCATCGCCCAGCTCGCGGAAGCCGATGCGCTCCAGGTAGGCGATGCGCGCGTCCTCGAAGTAGCGGAAGTAGACCGCGTGGTTCACGTGGCGAAAGTAGTCCATCTCCGCCCACGCCACCGGCAGCTCCACGACGACGGGGAACGCCGCGCGCAGCTCGCGCTCCGCCGGGCTCACGCGCCGCCCCCCGCGACGGACGCCGCAGCGCCCAGCCCGGCCGCGCGCCCGGTGGCCCACGCCCAGAAGAAGTTGTATCCCCCGATCGGCCCGAAGCAGTCCAGCATCTCCCCGCAGATGAACAGGCCCGGCACCACGCGGCTCTCCAGCGTCCGCGGGTCCACCTCGCCCAGCGGCACGCCGCCGCCCGTCACCTCGGCCTTCTTGTAGCCCTCGTCGCCCGTCCACGGAAGGCGGTAGCGGGTGAGCGCCTCCACCAGCCGCGCCCGCTCGTCGCGGCGGAGCTGCGCCAGCGTTCTTGCCTCGTCCACGC
>DASTLD010000314.1:0-7280 GCA_035715345.1 Longimicrobium sp. | reverse complement strand
GCCGTGCCGTGACAGTGGGAGCGGCGGCGGACTACGAACGCCGCGAACGCGCCGGCCGTGCGTTCGTCAGCGCGCCGACGATGTTCGGGTGGCCGCTCGAATCGCTGCTGGTGGTGGAGCGCACCCGTGAGACGTTCACGGCGCAGACGCTGACGACCGATCGCAGCACGCTGTCGATGGAAGAGCGCTTCCGCGCGACGCCCGATCTGCGGCTGTCGGCGACCTACCGGCTGACGCGCGATCACACGTTCGACACCGGCGAGCCCGATCCGATCGTCGGTCCGCGCGACATCGCGGTTCGCGTCGCACGCCTGAACGTGAGCGCCGCCTACGATACGCGCGACGACCCGGTGGATTCCACGCGCGGATGGCTGGTGTCGTCGAGCTTCGACTACGCGCCCGCGGCGCTCGGATCCGAGTTCCGCTACGCGAAGTCGCTTACGCAGGCGTATCACTTCCGCCGTTGGCGCGACGTCGTCTTCGCGTCGGCGGCGCGCGCAGGCGTGGCCGCGCCGCTCGACGATCAATTGCTGCTGCTGTCGGAGCGCTTCCTGGCCGGCGGCCCGCACAGCGTGCGCGGCGCCGAGGAAGACAGCCTCGGCCCGCAGGACTTCTTCGGCCCGACCGGTGGCTCGCCCGGAGTGGGACTATCGCGCGCACCTGGCGGAGCTGCTGGGCGCCACCGACGTCCGCGTCCGCGCCGTGGACCGGCCGTACGGGGGGATCGGAATCCCGGCGGTCGTAGGCGATGCGGACCATGAGCGGGCGGGCGGGGCGATTCCGGGGTTCGAGCCGGAGACGGTGGCGATTCCGGGCACCGAGAGCGAAGCCGGCCCCGGGCCGGCGATTGAAATCGCGCCTGAGAAAACACGAAGTCGGCCTGCGCCGACTGCGGGGGCGGGTCCGGCGTGCGTGCCGGAGGCGGCCGGCGGGCAGGAGGCGGCGGCGTGACGGCGCGCGTGGCGAACTGCCCCAGCTGCGGCGCGCCCGTCGAGTTCCGCTGGGCGGGGGCGGTGCAGACCACCTGCGCGCACTGCAATTCCATCCTGGTGCGCCGCGACCTCGACCTGGAGCGCGTGGGCAGGGTGTCGGAGCCGCCGCCGGTCACGTCGCGCATCCGGCTCGGCACCACGGGCGTCTGGGGCGGCAGGGCGTTCACCGTCGTCGGCCGCATCGCCTACCGCTACGGGCGCGGCGCGTGGAGCGAGTGGCACCTGGCCTTCGGCGACGGCTCCAGCGGCTGGCTCTCCGACGCGCAGGACCAGTACGCGGTGACCTTCATCTCCCCCACGCGCGACACCCTGCCCGCGGAAGGCAGGCTGCGCCCCGAGGCGACGGTGCGCGTGGACGGGGTGGCGTACGGCGTCACCACCATCACCCGCGCGCACTACGCCGGCGTGGAGGGGGAGCTGCCCTTCGAGTACTGGGACCGCGAGGAGGTCACCTTCGCGGACCTGGTGGCGGAGGACGGGCGCTTCGCCACGCTGGACTACAGCGACCCCGAGCCGCTGCTGTTCACGGGCGAGCACGTGGCGTTCGCGGAGCTGGCCCTGCGCGGCCTGCGGCCGGCGGAGGAGGTGGGGCAGGCGCGGGTGGAGGGCGTGCAGACGCTCAACTGCCCCAACTGCGGCGGCACCGTGACCCTGCAGCGCCCGGGCGAGGCGGTGACCGCCGTCTGCGAGTTCTGCCTGTCCGTGCTGGACGCCACCACGCCGGCGCTGAAGGTGGTGCAGAGCTTCGCGGACCGCGCGCGCGTCACGCCGCTGATCCCGCTGGGCAGCAAGGGGCAGCTGCACGGGGCGGAGTGGACGGTGCTCGGCTTCCAGCAGCGCACCATCCGCGTGGAGGGCGTGGACTACTCCTGGCGCGAGTACCTGCTGCACAGCGGGGAGCAGGGCTTCCGCTACCTGAGCGAGTACGGCTACCACTGGAACGACATCGTCACGCTCAAGACCCCGCCGCGCCGCACCGGCCAGGGCAAGGCGAAGCGGGCCCTGCTGAACAACGTGCCCTTCCGCCACTTCCAGCACGCCAAGGCGACCACCACCTTCGTGCTGGGCGAGTTCCCCTGGGAGGTGCGCGTGGGGGACACGGCGGAGGTGGACGACTACGTGGACCCGCCCCGCCTGCTCAGCCGCGAGCGCAGCGCCGGCGAGGTGACCTGGTCGCTCGGCGAGTACACGGACCCCGGGAAGATCTGGGCGGCCTTCAAGCTGGAGGGCCGCCCGCCCGCGCCGCGCGGCGTCTTCGCCAACCAGCCGTCGCCGCACCGGGAGCGCACGCGCGCCTACTGGACCACGGCCGCCATCCTGGGCGTGCTCTTCGTGGCGCTGGCCGTGGTACGCTGGGGCGGCCACCACTCGGGCGTGGTGGCGGGGGGCGAGGGCTGGTTCGACCCGGCGGACACCCTGTCGACGTCGTTCGTCTCCGAGCCGTTCCAGGTGCCGGGGCGGCCGTCCAGCCTGGAGGTGAGGCTCTTCACCAACCTGGACAACCAGTGGGCGTGGTTCGGGATGGTGCTGATGGACACGGAAAGCGGCCGCGTGCGCGAGTTCAGCCGCAACGTCAGCTACTACCACGGCGTGGACGGCGGCGAGAGCTGGTCCGAGGGCTCCCCGCGCGCGCTGGCGCGGGTGGCCGCGGTGCCGGCGGGCACCTACCGGCTGCGCATCGACCCGGACAGCGAAGGGCCGGTACGCTACACGTGGGAGATCCGCCGCGACGTGCCGCGCTGGTGGTGGTGGCTGGTGGCCTTCGTGCTGCTGGGCCTGCCGCTGCTCTGGGGGTACGCCACGCAGGCGGACTTCGAGCGCAGGCGCTGGGCGGAGAGCGACCACGCCCCCGCGGACGACGACGAGTAAGGAGGAGGCGCGGATGAGGATCGTGCGCGGATACCTGCTATTCGGCCTGGCGGTGCTGGGCCTGCTGTCCCTGGCGGAGAACCGCGGGTGGAGCATGATGTCCACGCGCGAGGCCCGGCAGACCCCCCGTTCGGTGCGCGACAACCCCGGCGCGTACCGCCCCCACTACATCGGAACCGGCCGCTACGTCGGCGGCAAGTGAGGCGTGCAGATGACCAACGAACTGGTGGAGCACCTGGTCGAGGCGCTGGTCTACGCGCTCCTGGGCATCGTGGTCTTCGTGGTGGCGTTCATCGCGCTGGACAAGCTGACGCCCGGCTCGCTGTGGAAGGAGATCATCGACGAGCACAACACGGCGCTGGCCATCGTGGTGGGCTCCATCTCCGTGGGCATCTCCATCGTGATCGCGGCGGCCATCTGGTAGCACGCCCGCGGTCTCCCCGGCCCGCGGCCCGCCCGTGAACGCCGCCCTCTTCGCCACCGTCCTGCTCATCGCCGCCTGCGGGCTGGTGTACGAGCTGGTGGCCGGCGCGCTCGCCAGCTACCTGCTGGGCGACAGCGTCACCATGTTCTCCACCGTGATCGGCACCTACCTGTTCGCCATGGGGGTGGGGAGCTGGCTGAGCCGCTGGGTGCACCGCGGGCTGGCGGAGCGCTTCGTCACGGTGGAGCTGATGGTGGCGGTGGTCGGCGGCTTCTCGTCCACGCTGCTCTTCCTGGCCTTTGCCTGGACGGACGCGTTCCGGCTGCTGCTGTACGTGCTGGTGTTCGTCATCGGCACGCTGGTGGGGCTGGAGATCCCCCTGCTGATGCGGCTGCTGCGCGACCGCTTCGAGTTCAAGGACGTCGTCGCCAACGTCCTGGCCTTCGACTACCTGGGCGCGCTGGGCGCCTCTCTCCTCTTCCCCCTGATCCTCGTCCCCCGGCTGGGGATGGTGCGCAGCGCGCTGCTCTTCGGGCTGGTCAACGCCGCCGTCGCGCTCTGGTCCACGCACCTGTTCCGCGACGTGCTGCGCCGCCCGCGCGCGCTGCAGCTCGCCTGCGTGCTGACCCTTGCCGCGCTGGGGGTGGGGATGGCGGCGGCGGAGCGCATCACCCGCACCGCGGAAGCCAGCATCTACGCGGACCCGGTGGTGCTGACGCGCAACACGCCGTACCAGCGCATCGTGCTGACCGCCTGGCGGGACGACCTGCGCCTGTTCCTGAACGGCCACCTGCAGTTCAGCTCGCGCGACGAGTACCGCTACCACGAGGCGCTGGTGCACCCCGGCCTCGCTTCGCTGCCGGACGCGCGGCGCGTGCTGGTGCTGGGCGGCGGCGACGGCCTGGCCGTGCGCGAGGTGCTGCGCTACCCGCGGGCGCGGGTGACGCTGGTGGACCTGGACCCGGAGATGACGCGGCTGTTCGCGCAGCACCGCGAGCTGGTGCGGCTGAACGCGGGCGCGCTGCGCGACCCCCGGGTGCGGGTGGTCAACGCGGACGCGCTGCGCTGGCTGGACCGCTCGGCGGAGACCTTCGACTTCGTGGTCGTGGACCTGCCCGACCCCTCCAACTACGCCATCGGCAAGCTCTACACGACGTCCTTCTACCGCCTGCTTTCCCATCACCTGGAGCCGGGCGGGCTGGTGTCGGTGCAGAGCACGTCGCCGCTGTTCGCGCGCAGCGCCTTCTGGAGCATCGAGAAGACGTTGCGCGAGGCGGGGCTGCACACCTGGCCCTACCACGTGTACGTCCCCTCCTTCGGCGAGTGGGGCTTCGTGCTCGCCGGGAAGGGGCAGTACCGCACGCCGGCGCGCGTGCCGGGCGGGCTGCGCTTCCTGACCGCCCGCGCGGTGCCGCAGCTCTTCGACTTTCCCCAGGACATGCGCCCGCTGCCGGTGCAGGCCAACCGGCTGGACGACCAGGCGCTGGTCCGGTACTACAGCGAGGATTGGAACCGCATCGCCCGCTGAGCGTGTCGCGGCGCGCGTTCCTGGCCGTGCTGGCTGGGGCGCCGTTCATCGCCTGCGCGCGCAAGACGGACCGGGCGATCGCCGGCGGCTTCGTGGACGACGGCGGCGCGCGCGGCCACCGCCTGCGCGACCGCGCGGCCGTGCCGCCCGTGCGCCGGTCCGAGCGCGCGGGCATCGTCGTCGTGGGCGGGGGGATGGCGGGGCTCAGCGCGGCGTGGCGGCTGCGCCGGCGGGGATACACGGACTTCGTGCTGCTGGAGCTGGAGGACCGCGCCGGCGGCAACAGCCGCTGGGGCGAGAACGAGGCGAGCGCCTATCCCTGGGCCGCGCACTACGTCCCCGTCCCGGACGAGAAGGCCGTGCACGTGCGCGAGATGTTCGCGGACCTGGGAGTGCTGCGCGGCGGCGTGTGGGACGAGCGGGCGATGGTGTCCCCGCTGCGCGAGCGCCTGTACCGCTGGGGGCGCTGGCACGAGGGGCTGGAGGGCGCGCTGATCGACACGGCCGCCGACCGCGCGGAGCTGCGCCGCTTCGGCGAGGAGATGGACGCCCTGCGCGCCACCGGCGAGTTCACCATCCCCTCCGCGCTGGGCGCGCCCGCGTCGTCGCCGCTGGACGCGATGACCATGGGCGACTGGCTGCGCGCCCGCGGCTACCGCTCGCCCGCGGTGCACTGGTACGCGGACTACGCCTGCCGCGACGACTACGGCGCCCGCGCGGACCAGACCAGCGCCTGGGCCGGCATCCACTACTTCGCGTCGCGGCCGCGGGACGAGCAGGGGCCGCTGACCTGGCCGGAGGGCAACGGCTGGATCGTGCGGCGGCTGCTGGAGCGCGTGGGAGAACACGTCCGCACCGGCGCGCCCGTGCACCGCGTGGAGCCGGCCCCGGGCGGCGTGCGCGTGCTGGCGGGGGACGTGGAGTACCGGGCGGAGGCGGTGGTCTGGGCGGCGCCGTCGTTCCTGGCGGCGCACGTGGTGGAGGGGGCGCCGCGCGTGGGGTTCGTCTACTCGCCGTGGCTCACGGCCAACCTGGTGCTGGACCGCTGGCCGGAGGAGCCGGAGATGGAGCCGGCGTGGGACAACGTGCTCCACGATTCCCCCGCGCTGGGCTACGTGGTGGCGACGCACCAGTCGTGGGCGCAGCGGCCGGCTTCGACCGTGTGGACGTACTACTGGGCCCTGGCCCACCAGCCGCCGGCGGAGGCGCGGCGGGCGCTGCTGTCGCGGAGCTGGGGCGATTGGAAGGAGCTGATCCTGGGCGACCTGGAGCGCGCGCACCCGGACATCCGGCGCTGCGTGTCGCGCCTGGACGTCATGCGCATGGGCCACGCGATGGTGCGGCCCACGCCCGGCTTCCTGGGCGATGCCGCGCGGCGCTCGCTGATCACGTCACCTGGGCCGGTGTTCTACGCCCACTCGGACCTGAGCGGCCTGTCGCTGTTCGAGGAGGCCCAGCACCGCGGCATCACCGCCGCGGACCGCGCGCTGGCGCGGGTTGGGGTGGGGTGATCGGCAATGTGTGCGGAGGCCGCCATCCGGCCGGCGGTTGAAACCGCGCCTCCAACAGCACGAAGTCCGCCTGCGCGGACTGCAAGCCACGATTGGTGCGCGCCACCCATATTGTCGCAAGCGGTGTCATCCTGAGGGAGCGCCGCGCGGACCCCGACGCGTGCGCCTAATCCGGGCGCGACCGAAGGATCTTGCCTGCCCGACGCACGGCCGTACCTCGCGCGACGAAGCCGGGCCGCACGTCTCACCGAAGTATCACCGCCATGGAAATCACGACGATCGAGCCGTTCCTCGACTACTACGGCAGGTTCCGCGAACGGACGCGGCGAGTGGTGCTGTGCATCCCGCCGGAGCACATCGAGTGGACGCACCGCGAGGGCGCCTTCACCCTCGGCGACACGGTGCGGCACCTGGGCGCCATCGAGCGGTGGATGTTCGCGGAGAACGTGGCCGGGCGCGCCAGTCGCTACCCCGGCCACGGGCGCGAGCTGGCGGAGGGCTTCGACGGCGTGATCGCGTACCTGGACCGCATGCACGAGGAATCGCTCGCCATCTTCCGCGCCCTCACGCCCGACGACCTGCGTCGGCGCGTGACCACACCGGGCGGAGCGGCGCTGCCGGCGTGGAAATGGCTGCGCAGCATGATCGAACACGAGGCCCACCACCGCGGCCAGCTCTACCTGATGCTGGGGATGCTCGGCGTGCCCACGCCGCCGCTGTACGGACTGACGTCGGAGGAGGTGCGGGCGCGGAGCGTGTAGGGGCTCGCACTGCGTGCAGGGCAGGCGCGACTGTCGTCGCGGGGACCCTCACCCTGCGTGCCCCGTCGGCGCGCGACTTCGTCGCGTCCGCCGGGGCACGCTGTCCCTCTCCCGCAAACTGCGCGGGAGAGGGCGAAGGGTGGCGCGCGTGGCGACCTTCCGTGGCATAGATGGCCCCGTAGATGTTGGGTCTCA
>DASTLD010000313.1:0-4731 GCA_035715345.1 Longimicrobium sp. | reverse complement strand
TGCGACAGGCGGCGCACCATCTCGGCGAAGGCGGTGCCCAGCACGTCGCGCTCGCCGCGCGGCGCCATCCGCACCGTCAGGTCTCCCCCGGCGATCTGCTCGGCCGCGGTGGCGATGAGCCGCTGCGACCGCACCATCTCGGCGAAGGCGTTGCCCAGGGTGTCGGCCTGCGAGCGCGGCGCCACCTGCACCGACACGTCGCCCGCGGCGATGCGCTCCGCCGCCAGGGCCATGTCGCGCTGCGACGCGGCCATCTCGCGCATGGCGGCCAGCAGGCGGCCCGTCTCGTCACGGGTGGCGCCTTCGATCTGCACCCCGGTGTCGCCCTGGGCGATGCGCTCCACCACGTGCACCGCGTGGCCCAGGGGACGGGTGATGCTGCGGATGATGACCGCCGAGCCGGCCAGGGTGGCCGCCACCAGCAGCAGGGTGAGCCCCACCCCCAGGTTGCGGGCCTTCTGGTAGTTGGCCAGCGCCTGCGCGTTGAGCGAGCCGGCGGTGGCGTCGGCGTGCTCCTGCACCCGCGCGACGATGGCGTCGAAGCGGGCGGTGGGGTCGCGGTCGATGCCGCGCACCATGCTGTCCACCGCCGCGGCCGAGGCCGCGCTGCCGTCGAAGCGGTCCAGCGCCGCGTGGTAGCGCCGCCCCAGCTCGGCGTGGCTGGCGGCGAGCTCGGTCACGTCCGCGCTCTGCAGCCCCTGCCGGCTCAGCGTCTGGCGCAGCGAGTCCAGCCCGGCCTGCACCCGCTTCTCCTGCGTGTCGAACCCCTCCGTGTACTTCGCCCGCTCGGCCGGGTCGCCGCCGCGCAGCAGGATGTTCTTCCACTCCTGCACCTGCACCTTGAAGTGCACCTGGGCGCTGCGGGCCCCGTCCACCGACTCGCGGAGCAGCCGGGCACTGGCCAGGCTCCCGCGGCTCTGCTCCATCCCGCCCTTGAGCGAGCGCACGCTGAGGATGGCGTATGCCCCCACCAGCAGCGCGACCAGACCCACCAGCCCGAACAAGCGGGCACCGATCTTCAGATTCGCGAGCATTCGTCCCCTCCTGGGCGTCGTTGGTTCGGCGCGGGGGCGGGACGCAGACGCATCCCCCCCGGCGGGGCGCGGAAGCGTGCCCCGCCTGTCCTCACGCGGTCTTGTTTCGGGAGCCCGCCGTCAGCGCGGCGGCTGGAACTGGAACTGCAACTGCACGCGCAGCCGGCCCTCGTCCAGCCGGGTGGCGCGGGTGCCGCCCACCCGCGCGTCGGCGGTCTCGGTGGAAAGGAAGGTGTAGTCCACCTGCACCTTCAGGTCGTGTCCGTGCACGTAGCCGTTGGCGAACGCCGCCAGCTCGCGCACCCGGTCCATGGTCCGGCCGGCGTCGGGGTCCAGCCGCCCCAGGCGCATGCCGCCCTCCAGCCGGCCAGGGAGGACGAAGGCGCCGGCCTGCGCGTACCAGCCGCGGGCCTCGCGCCGGTCCAGTCCGTCCTGCCGGGGGTCCACGGTGCGGCCGAAGAGCTCCGCGCTGGCCGAGACGCCGCGCCAGCGCACGGCCGCGTCGGCGCCGCGGTGGACGATCCGCGCGTCGTCGCCGGCGTCCTCGCTGCATCCCTCCGCCGTGCAGGTGCGCGACGGCGGCTGCATCCCCGCCACGCCGTTCACCTCGTGCAGCCAGCCGCCGTTCAGGTTCGCGTTCAGGCCCAGGGAGAAAGTGAGGCGGCGCGGATTCTCCAGCGCGGGCCCGGCGTAGGGCACCGCGCCCAGCGGCGAAACCGCCACCCGCGCGGCGAGCTGGTTCAAGGCGTCCTGCTGGGCGTTGCGGTTGTTCCCCTCGCCGTTGAAGACGCCGGCGTAGTATTCCAGCCGTCCGCCGGCCGGGAGGCCCCACACCATCACCCCGTCGTCGTCCCCCTTGGCGAACTCGTCGGTTACCGGCGAACGGTCGGCGAGCTGCTGCTGGAAGGAGGAGGTGAGCTGCTGCCGGCCGAAGGGCACCTTGAACTTGCCCGCGCGCAGCTGCGCGTCCGCACCGGCGAGCCGCCAGTTGACGAAGGCGCGCTTGAGCGAGACGGACGGGCCGGCCAGCTCCAGCTGCACGTTGTACTCGAGGCGCGGGTCGTACGCGAAGCCCTCCATCACCAGCCGGCCGCGGCGGATGCGCAGCAGGCTGGTGGCCTGCGCCTGCGGGCGCGTGCCGGTGGCGCCGCCGTTGAGCTTGGCGTCGGCCTCGCCGTCGGGGGCGCTGTACTGGTAGAGGCTCTGCACCCGCCCGCTCACCCGCAGCCTGAAGGTGTCGGCGGGGGCGGTGCGCTCCGCGGCGGCCGCCGGGCGTGCCCCGGCGAGCGCGAGGACCGCGAGCACGAGTGCCGCGCGGAAGGAAGACGGCTTCATGGCTGTGCGTCGGGTGCGGGTTCGTGGGATCTTTCGGGATGCGCCGCGGGGCAGGCGGCGCGGTCCAGCGCGCGGCGGACGAGCACGGGGACGTCCAGAATCAGGCCCACCCGTCCGCTCCCCAGGATGGTGCTGCCGGAAAAGCCGGAGACGGCGTCGAAGGCGGTGCCCAGCGGCTTGACCACGCTCTGGGTGGCGCCCAGCAGGGTGTCGACCACCAGCCCGGCGTTGCCGCTCTCGTGGCGCACCACCACCATGCTCTCGCGCCGCGGCGGCTCTCCGGGCAGCCCCAGGGCGTCGCGCAGGCGCAGGTAGGGGAGCGGCGCCCCGCGCAGGCTCACCACCCCTTCGCCCACCCCCTCGTGGCGCACGCGGGGGAGCTCCATGCACTCCGCCACCGCCTCCAGGGGGACGATGAAGGTCTCTCCCCCCGCCGCGAAGGCGAATCCCTCCACCAGCGCCAGGGTCAGCGGCAGGCGCAGGGTGAACGCGGTGCCCCGGCCCGGACGGCTCTCGATGGAAAGCGAGCCGCGCAGCGCCTCCACGCCGCGGCGCACCACGTCCAGCCCCACCCCGCGGCCGGAGAGGTCCGTCACCGTCTCGGCGGTGGAGAAGCCCGGCTCCAGGATCAGCCGAAAGAGCTCGGCGTCGCTCATCCGCTCGGGGTCGGACGCGAGGTCCAGCGCCCGCGCCCGGGCGGCGATGCGGGCCCGGTCCAGCCCCGCGCCGTCGTCGCGCATGCGGACCACGATGCTGCTTCCCTCGTGGCGCGCGGTGAGCGTCACCGTGCCGCACGGGTCCTTGCCGGCGCGGCGGCGCGCGTCCGGGGGCTCGATGCCGTGGTCCACGGCGTTGCGCACCAGGTGGGTCAGCGGGTCGCGCAGGTGCTCCACCACGCTGGTGTCCACCTCCACCTCCTCGCCCTCCACCACCACCCGGCACAGCTTGCCGTTGGCGAAGGCCAGGTCGCGCACGGTGCGCAGGTAGGGGCGAAAGACGGGGCCCAGCGGCACCATGCGCAGGCGCATCACGCTCTCCTGCAGCTCCTGGTGCAGACGGTCTGCGTCGTCGTGCGCCTCGGCCAGGGTGTCGCGCGGCGCCCCGTCGGCCAGCAGCTGTCCCAGCCGCCCGCGGGCGATGGCGATCTCGCCCACCAGGTCCAGCGCGCGGTCCAGGCTGTCCACCCGCACCCGCAGGGTGGGACGCCGCGCCTCGGCGGGGGCGGCGGGATGCGCGGCGGCGGCCGGCGGCGCCTCGTGGTCCTCGTCCTCTCCGCAGCCGCGCCCCCCGGCGCAGTCGCCGATGCGCTCCAGCAGCGCGCGGTCGCCCTCGGGGAGCTCGTCCAGCCCCCCCACGGCGGCGGGGACCAGCGCGCGCAGGGCGTCCACGGCGCGCAGCAGCAGCCCGGCCAGCGGGGCGGTGAGGACGAGGGCGCCCTCGCGCAGCCGGTCCAGCACGTCCTCCACCCCGTGGGCGAACTCGGCCACCGGGGCCAGCCCCAGGTTGGCGGCGTTCCCCTTGAGGGTGTGCGCGGCGCGAAAGACGGTGTTCAGCGCCTCGGCGTCGCCGGGCGCGGCTTCCAGCGCCAGGAGCGCGTCCTCCACCTGGGCCAGGTTCTCCTCCGCCTCCGCCAGGAACACGGGGAGGATGGCGGCCATGTCGATCTCCATGGGGTCAGATCCTCCGCGCCTCGGCGGCGCCGTCCCAGGTGTGGAAGACGACCCGGCGCCCGCACCGCCCGCCGGTGTCGAGCGCCAGCACCGGGATCCGCTCGTCCTCCAGGAAGCGGAGCGCCGTTGACACGTTGCGGTCCCCCAGGTGGTCGCCCGGGCCGCGAAAGGCGGCCAGGACGCAGGCGCCGCCGTACACGCGCGCGGCCAGCCGGCGGCGGCGGGCGCCGGCCTGCAGCACCTCCGCCAGCAGCCGCTCCATGGCCACGTCGCCGAAGCGGGGGGTGGGGCGCGCACTGCCGGCCGAGCCGGGGAGGAGGAAGTGGTTCATCCCACCCACCCCGCGCTCCGCGTCGAACAGGCACACGCCCACGCACGAGCCCAGGATGGTGCTGACCGCAAGCGGCCGGGCCGACGCGGCCAGTGCGCCGGGGTGCAGGTAGAGGGTCGCGGCGGGTGCGCCGGCCGGCTGCGCCGCGGCGGACGCGCTCACGCCGCCGCCCCCAGCAGCCGCGCCGCGCGGAGCGCCGGCGCGGCACGGTGGGCCAGCAGCGCGTACAGCTCCAGGTCGAACGGCTCGAAGGCCAGCTTCTGGGGGAGAAAGCTCCACACCACCACCACCCCCGCCACCCGCCCGCCCATCCGCAGCGGGATGCAGGCGGCCGGCCCGCACGGCGGGTCCGCCCCGTCCG
>DASTLD010000312.1:0-3584 GCA_035715345.1 Longimicrobium sp. | reverse complement strand
CCTCCCCCGCGGAGCGGGAGAGGGGGGTTCCTGCTCCCTCACGACACGCCCTTGTTGTCATCCTGAGGGAGCGCCTCGCCACCCCCTCTGCCCTCGACCACCTCCGGCGCGACCGAAGGATCTTCTTCGCCTGCGCCGTTGCCTGCCTCCTCGCACCGCCCCGTCCCTGCAGTCGGCGAAGGCCGACTTCACGTTTTCGTTGCCGCGAATTCATTCGCCAGGCCTGCGCGGGCGCCTGCCTCCGTGCGCGATGCCCCTCCGCCTAGAGGGCGGGCAAGATTCTTCGGTCGCGCCTCAGCATTCGTGCATTCGGAGAGTACCGTGCGCCGCTCCCTCAGAATGACAACCTTGGGCCACTGACGATCCGAGCACACTCACCCACTCGCACAGGCACCCGCCCCGATCCCCCTCCGCGGTTCTCTGCGTCCTCTGCGTCTCTGCGTGAGTCCCGCCGTTCACGTGATCAAACGAACGAGCTCGCCGACGATGCGGTCCGCGGCGTCGGGCTGGCCGCGGGCGCGGGCCTTCGCGGCCAGGGTGGTGCGCAGCTCCGCGTCCGCGGCCAGGCGCAGCATCTCCGTCCACAGCCTGCCGCCCCCCAGCTCCGCCTCCGGCATCACGATGGCCGCGCCCGCATCGCCCAGGGCCACGGCGTTGTGGTGCTGGTGGTTGGCGGCGGCGTGCGGGAACGGCACCAGGATGCTGGGGATGCCCCAGGCGCACAGCTCCGCCAGCGACATGGCCCCCGCGCGCGAGATGGCGAAGTCCGCCGCGGCCAGCGCCGACGGCATGTCCTGGATGTACGCCATCGGCTTCACCCACTCCGGCGAGCCGATGTCCGCCAGCGCCGCCTGCACCCGCTCGAAGTGCGCCGGCCCCGTGGCCCACAGCACCTGCATCCCCGTGGGCGGGCCGGCCAGGTGCCGCTCCGCGATGCCGCGCAGGTCCGCCGCCAGCGACTCGTTGACCGAGCGCGCGCCCTGGCTGCCGCCGATCACCAGCCCGACGATGCCGGGACCCAGTCCGAACTTCGCCCTCGCCTCCGCGCGGTCCACGTCGAAGTCGGGGGGGCGGATGGGGTTGCCGAACTCGAACACCTCCGTGCGCTTGCCCGGCTTGAGGTAGCGCCGCGCCTCGGGGAACGCGAGGTGGAGCTGGCGCACGCGCCCGGCGGTCATGCGCGTCACGATGCCGGGATACGAGTTCTGCTCCTGCAGCGCCACCGGCACGCGCCGCATCAGCCCGTAGGCCACCGCCGGCCCGCTCGCGTATCCCCCCGTGCCGACCACCAGGTTGGGCTTGAAGCGGTGGAAGACGCCGCGCAGGCCGCCCATCGTGCGGAACATCGCGGGGACCAGCCGCCAGTTCTGCCACGGCTTCTGGCGGCGGATGGGCTCCAGCGGCAGCAGCGTGTGCGGCACGCCGCGCTCCGGCAGCACGCGCGCCTCCACCCCGCGCCGCGCGCCCACGAACATCACCTCCGTGGCGGGGTCCAGCCGCTGGAACGCCTCCGCCAGGTACAGCGCGGGGTACAGGTGCCCCCCCGTGCCGCCGCCGGCGAACAGGACGCGCGGCGCCGTCACTTCGCCACCTCGCGGCCGGAGCGGGCGATGCTCAGCAGAATGCCCACCGCCGCGAACGCCGTCAGCAGCGCGGACAGGCCGCTGGACATGAAGGGCAGCGCCACGCCCGTCGTGGGCAGCAGCGCCATGGCCACCCCCATGTGCAGGAAGGCGCTGACGGCGATCAGGTTGGTCATGCCGATGGCGGTCAGGTACCCGAAGCGGTCCGGCGCGCGCGCGGCGATGCGGTATCCCACCAGCAGGAAGCCGGCGAAGACGGCGACGACGAAGAGCACGCCCAGCAGCCCCCACTCCTCCGCGATCATGGAGAAGAGGAAGTCGTTGTGCGCCTCCGGCAGGAAGCCGTACTTCTGCCGGCTCTCGCCGAAGCCCACGCCGCCCAGCCCGCCGGAGCCGATGGCGATGAGCGACTGGTTGATCTGGTAGCTCACCCCGCCCGTGTCCGCCGTGGGGTCCAGGAAGGCGGCGATGCGGTTGGCGCGGTAGCCCTCGCCCTCGATCAGCTTCCACAGCACCGGGACGGCCAGCAGCCCCAGCAGGATGAAGTGGCCGATGCGCGCGCCGCCCGCGAACAGCACCAGCGCCGAGAGCAGCACCAGCAGCAGCGCCGCGCTCATGTTGGGCTGCTTGAGCACCAGCAGCACGATGACCATCCAGACCACCAGGAACGGCAGCAGCCCCTTCGTGAGGGAGTGCAGCCGGTCCGCCTTCTTCACCGCCAGCATCGCCGTCCAGAGGATGAGGGCGATCTTGGCGAACTCCGAGGGCTGGAAGCTGACGCCCAGGTTCAGCCAGCGCCGCGCACCGTTGATGCGCGGGGCGATGGCCTCCGTGCCCGGCGCCACCACCAGCAGCAGCAGGACGGCGACGAGCCCCAGCATGGGCCAGGCGAGCAGGCGCCAGCGGCGGTAGTCCACGCGCGACAGCACGCCGGCCAGCACCACGCCCGCCACCGCGCCGCCGAGCTGCTTGCTGGCGAAGTGGTGCCCCGGCAGGCCGTGCGACGCGGCCTCGAAGGCGCTGGCGCTGTACATCTCCATCAGCCCGAACGCGAACGCCGCGAAGGTCAGCATCACCAGCGCGCGCGCCTCCCAGGTCTCCTCGCGCACGGCGGCCGCGGGCGCGGCGGACGCGCGCGGACGCGGCGGAACCACGGGCTGCGCGTCCGCCGGCTGCGTTTCCCGCCTGCGCCAGGGCAGCGCGATGGTGGTCATGCTTCCTCTCCCCGGGCCAGCGCCGTGAAGCGCCGGCCGCGTTCCTCGTAGTTCGCGAACATGTCGTAGCTGCTGCACGCCGGCGACAGCAGCACCGCGTCGCCGGGGCGGGCGATCCGCGCCGCGCGGGCCACCACGTCGTCGAAGCCGCCGTCCACCCGCTGCACCGGCACGCGCCCCCCCAGGTCCGCCTCGATCAGCGGCGCCGCCTCGCCGTACGCGATCACCGCGCGGATGCCGGCGCCCAGGTCGGGGAGCAGCTCCGTGTAGGGCTCGCCCTTGTGCTTGCCACCCAGCAGGAGCACGGTGGGGCGATTCATCCCGCGCACCGCCACGCGCGTGCTGGCGATGTTGGTGGCCTTGCTGTCGTTGATCCACAGCACGCCGCCCCGCTCCGCCACGGGCTGCAGGCGGTGGTCCGGCGCCCGGAACGTCGCCAGCCCACGCGCGATGGCCTCCGCCGGCGCGCCCGCCAGCCGCGCCGCCAGCGCCGCCGCCAGGGCGTTGGCCACGTTGTGCGGCCCCAGGATCTTCAGATCCGCCGCGTCCCCCACGCGCTCCGTCTGCCCCGCCTCCGTGCGGATCAGCAGCTCGCCGCTGGAGAGCCATCCGCCCAGCTCGTCCTCCCCCTCCGGCGCCGTCTCCACGCGGAAGTAGAGCCGCGTCCCCGGCGCGTCGCCGATGAGCGTGCGGGCGCGCTCATCCTCCGCGTTCAGAATCCACAGGCTCTGCGCGGAGGCGTTGACGTACATCCGCGCCTTGTCCGCGTAGTAGTCTTCTACGTCGT
>DASTLD010000311.1:0-2294 GCA_035715345.1 Longimicrobium sp. | reverse complement strand
TCCAGCGCATCCGCCGCGCCGCTGCCCAGGTGGCCGGCCCGCGCCGCCACGCCGTGCTGGGGCACCCGCTCCACCAGGTCGTCGATGCGCTCGGCCACGTTCTCGAGCTGGTCCGCCGCCACCTCGCGGAGCTCGTCCGCCCGCTCTTCCAGCTCGCTCAGCGTCTCCTGCAGCCCACCCAGCCGGTTCTCCGTCCCGGTGGTGGTGCCGCCGCCGGTCGAGCCCAGGCCGCCCGTGCTCGTGCCCGTCGCGCCCAGCCCGCTGCCGCCCGTGGAGCCCAGCCCGCCGGTGCTGCCGCCGAGCCCCGAACCGCCCGTGCTCCCCAGCCCGCCCGTGCCGCCGCCGAGGCCCGATCCCCCGGTGCTCCCCAGCCCGCCGGAGCTGCCGCCGAGGCCGGATCCGCCGCTGCTGCCCAGTCCGCCGCTGCTGCCGCCCAGCCCCGAGCCGCCCGTCGTGCCGCCGAGGCCGGAGCCGCCGGAGGTGCCGCCGAGGCCGCCCGTGGAGCCGCCCAGCCCGCCGGTGGACCCCAGCCCGCCGCCCGTGCTGCCGCTGGCTCCCAGGCCGCCGCCGGTGCCGCCCGTGCTCCCGGACGTGCCGCCGAACCCGGACCCGGTTCCGGAATTCTGATCGTCCTGCATGTGCTCCCTCCCGGTTGTGCGTGTTCACCCCTGGTTGGGGGTGGTGCGGGGGTGCAACACGTGTGCCGGGAGGGAAGTGCGGGAGTGCGTGAGTGCGGAAGTGCGGGAGTGGCTGTATCATGGGGGCGGGACTCCCCTCCTGCCGCGGCGGCGTCCGCCGCATGTTTCCGGGGATCTTTCCGGGCGCACGTGCCCTCGGGCGAGGAGATGTTCCACGTGGAACACACCTCCTGCACCACGGTACTGGACGCCTCCGGAATCCAGGGATGCGCATGGAAAATCGCTACGACGTCATCGTGATCGGCGGGGGGCACGCGGGGGTGGAGGCCGCCGCGGCCTCCGCGCGCGCGGGTGCCCGCACGCTGCTGGTGACGCCGAACCTGGAGGGGATCGGGCAGATGAGCTGCAACCCCGCCATCGGGGGCGTGGCCAAGGGCACCGTGGTGCGCGAGGTGGACGCGCTGGGCGGGGTGATGGGCGCCGCGACGGACCGCGCGCGCATCCAGTTCCGCATGCTCAACCGCTCCAAGGGCCCCGCCGTGTGGGCCCCGCGCGTCCAGTGCGACCGCGGCCTGTATCCCCGCGCCGCGCGGGCCCTGCTGGAGCGTCTCCCCCACCTGCACCTCTTCCAGGCGATGGTCGGCTCCCTGCTCCAGGAGGGGGGCCGGGTGGCGGGTGTGCGCACGGAGTCCGGGTACGCGTTCCACGCGCGGTCCGTGGTCCTGACTGCGGGCACCTTCCTGCGCGGCCGCATCCACGTCGGCAGGGCGCCGGCGGTGGCCGCGGGACGTGCGGGAGACCCGCCCTCCGTGCGGCTGGCGGAGCAGCTCGAGGCGCTGGGGCTGGAGGTGGCGCGCTTCAAGACGGGCACCCCGCCGCGCGTGGACGGCCGCTCGGTGGACTACGCGCGCCTGGAGGTCCAGCCCGGGGAGAGCCCCGACTACCGCCTCTCGCTCTGGGAGCGCGCGCCGCTGCTGCCGCAGCTCCCCTGCTGGATCACCTGGACGGGCGCGGAGATGGCCGACGTGGTGCGCGCCAACCTCGGCCAGAGCGCCCTCTATGGCGGCGAGATCGCGGGGCGCGGGCCGCGCTACTGCCCGTCCATCGAGGACAAGATCGTCAAGTTCCCGGATGCGGAGCGGCACCAGGTCTTCCTGGAGCCGGAGGGGCTGGAGACCACGGAGCTGTACGTGAACGGCCTCTCCACCTCGCTCCCCGGCGACGTGCAGCTCCGCATGCTGCGCAGCATCCCCGGGCTGGAGCAGGTGCGGATGACGAAGGCCGGCTACGCGATCGAGTACGACTACTACCCCCCGCACCAGCTCCGCCCCTCGCTGGAGAGCAAGGCGCTGGACGGGCTGTTCCTGGCGGGCCAGGTGAACGGCACCACGGGGTACGAGGAGGCCGCGGGCCAGGGGCTGCTGGCGGGCGCCAACGCGGCGTTCGCGGCGCTGGACCGTGCGCCGCTGCTTCTGGAGCGCGACCAGGCCTTCATCGGCGTGCTGGTGGACGACCTGGTGACCAAGGGGACGGACGAGCCGTACCGCCTGTTCACCAGCCGCGCGGAGTTCCGGCTGACGCTGCGGCAGGACAACGCGCTGCAGCGCCTCGGCCCCCTCGCGGCGGAGCGCGGGATGCTGACGGAAGGGCAGAAGG
>DASTLD010000310.1:0-11152 GCA_035715345.1 Longimicrobium sp. | reverse complement strand
GGGCGGAATGCGCAGGGGCGTCCGAAGGGCGAGGATGTGGCGGTGGCATGGAGTCCGCCGGGGGCTCGACGCAGTTGGGCACAGTAGTATCGTGCCCTACTGCGCGCGCAGCCCGGCCCGGAGCGCAGCGGAGGGACACGCCCAAACCAGCAGTCGCAGTTCAAACCAGCAGTTCAACACCAGGAGCACATGCCGGGACTGGAATCCCTGCTGAAGGGACGGGACCTTGCGGGGCGCTACCGCATCGAGGAGGTGATCGGGCGGGGCGGGATGGGGGCCGTGTACCGCGCCCAGGACGCGCGCCTGGGACGCAGCGTCGCGGTCAAGGTGGTCACCACCTCCGCCGGCAACGACGCCGCCCTCCGCGAGCGGCTGCGCGCCCGCTTTCGCCACGAGGCCGCCAGCGCCGCCCGCCTGCCCCACCACCCCAACGTGGTCCCGGTCTACGACTACGGCACGGACGAGGACGTCGGGCTGGACTACATCGTCATGGAGCTGCTGCGCGGCGAGGACCTGGCGTCGCGCCTGCAGCGCTCCGGCCCGCCGCCCATGGGCCTGGCCCTGCGCATCCTGCGCGACGCGGCGCGCGGCGTGGCCGTGGGCCACCGGCAGGGCCTGATCCACCGCGACGTCAAGCCCGGCAACGTCTTCCTGGTGGAGGGCGACAGCGACGCGGACATGCAGGTGCGCGTGCTGGACTTCGGCATCGCCAAGGCCATCGCGGACGAGGACACGCAGACCGCGCTGACGCAGGACGGCCGCGCCCCGCACTCGCCCGCCTTCGCGTCTCCCGAGCAGCTCCGCGGCGAGTCGCGCCTGACCCCGGCCAGCGACGTCTTCAGCCTGGGCGCGGTGGGATACCAGCTCCTGGCCGGCGCGCGCCCCTTCACCGACGCGGACCGCAACCGCATGGCGGCGGGGATGCCGGTCAGCCTGCCGTCGCTCAAGTCGCGCAACCCGCGCATCCCTGAGGAGATCGAGCAGATCATCCTGCGGGCGATGCACCCCGACCCCGCGCAGCGCTTCGAGAGCGCGGGCGCGCTGGCGGACGCGCTGGAGACGCCGCTGCGGCACCTGTCCGAGACGCCCCTGGCCGCCGCGCTCCCCGCCGCCGCGGGCATGGCGACGGCGGACGACGACGACCGCACCGCGCTGGCCGGCGACGACGACCGCACCATGCTGGCGCCGCCGCCCGGCGCCGCGCCGCCCGTCCGGCGCCCGCCGCCGCCGGGGACGGTGGTCAGCACGGGAGCGCCGGTCATCCCGCGGCCGCGCCACCGCCCGCAGCCGGTGGAGACGCGCAGCCCCTGGCCGTGGATCCTGGGGCTGTTGCTGGTGGCGGCGCTGGGCGCCATCGGCTTCCTGCTCTGGCAGCAGCGCCAGGGCGGCGAGCCCGGACCGCTGGCGGCGGACACGACGACGGTGGACACGGTGCAGGCGGACAGCATCGACCCCACGGACCACCTGGCGATGAGCATGGAGGTCAAGCGGCTGCTGGTGGAGCGCAACCCCGCCGCCGCGCTGCCGCTCGCCGAGAACATGGTGCGCCTGGCCCCGGACAACGCCGACTACCGCGACCAGCTCGGCTACACGCTCATCCGCCTGGGCCGCTACCCGGAGGCGGCGGCGCAGCTCGAGCAGGGCAACCGTCTGGACCGCCGCCACGACCTGATCTACAGCCACCTGTACGAGGCGCGCATGGGCATGGGCGACACGCTCAATGCCATCAAGGCGCTGGAGGGCTTCGCGGAGATCACGCAGAACGCGCAGGAGCGTGCGCAGGCGCTGCGGCGGCTGCAGGAGCTGCGCACGCCGCCCCCGCAGCCCATCCCCGTGCCGGTGGACACGCCCGCCACGCCGGAACCGGTGCCGTTCACGCCCTCGCGCGAGGCGCCGAAGGACACCATCCGCCTGGGCAATCCGCGCTAGCGCCGCGTGGAGCATCACGTGGCGGTGCGCGGCGGCGGGCGGGTGGAGCTGGCCGCGTACGGGCTGGCGGACGCGGAGCACCAGGTGGAGAAGGAGATCCGGGCGCTCTGGCCGGACGCGGCGGTGGAGGTGCTGGAGGTGTCGCGCGCCGGCGCTGGGCGCATCGTGGAGGAGTTCGCCGTGGCCTACCGAGTCCGCGCCACGATCACCGCCGAGGCGGACACGCTGCCCGACGCGCGCAAGGCCGCGCTGCGGATGCTGCGCGAGGCGTTCGAGGGCAGCCGCTACGCCCGCATCGCGTGGGAGGTGGTGGGGTAGGCTCTGCAGGCGGGGTTCGAGGGCGGGCGGCGGGGTGCCTTCCGTGGGCGGAGGCCCCCTCCCCGCTCGTTCGTCGCTTCCCCTCCCCCAACTTCGGGGGAGGGGTTTTCCGTCTGCGCGCGCTGCGATCCACCGCACATCCGGACGACCCCGTAAAGACGCCCCGGCGGGGCGTCTCTACCATGGAAATGCGCAAGGCCTACGCTCCGCGCCCGGCACTTTCCCGTTCAGTCCGCGCAGGCGGACTTCGTGCTTCTGGAGGCGCGGTTTCAACCGCCGGCCAGACCTCCGCCTCGCACGCTTCACTCCGCGTAAACAACAACCCTCCCCCAGACTTAGGGGAGGGTGCGAGCCTGAGCGAGCGGGTGGGGGCGGCTGCGCAACACGGAAACCCGCTCGCCACGCCAATGCCGCCCGTCCGCTACTTCCGCGGGTCCAGCCCCGGCGCGCCGCCGCCCTCCGCGAAGCCGCCGCGGTTGTAGCCGGCGTAGCCCCGCTCGCGCGTGTCGCCGCGCAGGCCGGCGCGGGTCAGGCGTCCCTCGCCGCTGGGGCCGGGGGCCCAGCCGTACCCGCGGTCGTACCCGCGCCGCAGCTCCGGGCTGTTGGCGTTGTACTGGCGCAGGTACTGGTTGCCGGCGCGCACGCCGCCGTCCTCCACGCGGCGCAGGTCGCGGTCGTAGGGCAGGTGGCGGCTGTGCGGGTGCTCCACGCGGCCCGCGTCCATGGGGTGCCGCCACAGGCCGTCGCGCCCGTAGCGCCCCTCCGGCTCGTCGTAGCGCCCGTCGAACCCCCCGTGCCCGCCCAGGTCGTGCTCGCGGTGCTGGCGCAGGAACCCGTACGCGCCCTGGCGGTGGTCCCAGCCCATGCGCTGGCCGTGGTAGTCGCCGTCGCTCCAGTTGGGGTCCAGCGGGTGCGGACGGCCCCACTGCGGGCCCATCTCGTATCCCCGGCGGTAGGGATCGTCGTATCTCGGCATCGTTCGTCCTCCTTGCGTTCGGGCCGGTCGGAGATTTGTATAGGCGTGCGCAAGAACCTTTCCCGTAACCCAGGCAACCGGAGGACGCGATGAGGCCGACGCTGGTGCAGCGCGCCGCAATGCTGTTCGGAGTGGTGTTCCTGCTGGTGGGGATCGCGGGGTTCTTCGTGGACGGCGGAACGGGCATGGAGGCCGATCCCGAGACGGCCGGCCACCTGCTGGGCCTGTTCCCCGTCAACCTGCTCCACAACATCGTGCACCTGCTCTTCGGCCTGTGGGGCCTGGCCGCGTCGCGCGGCCACTCGGCGTCGGTCGGCTTCCACCGCGCCGGCGCGCTGATCTACGTGCTGCTGACCGTGCTCGGCTTCGTGGCGCCGGACGGCTTTGGCCTGGTGCCGCTGGGCGACAACGACATCTGGCTGCACGCGGTCCTTGCACTGGCCATGGCGTACTTCGGCTTCATGCACCGCGACCGGGTCGTCGATACCGCCCGCGTCTGAGCAAAAGAATCTCACGCAGAGACGCAGAGACGCAGAGGACGCGGAGAACTGCGGGAGGATCGAGGAGAGGAGGACGGCGATCGCGGCCGTCCTCCTCTCTTCTTTTCTCTGCGTTCTCCTCTCTGCGTCTCCGCGGCTCTGCGTGAGGCTTTTTTCGGCTGTCCTCGCCGCGTACATTGCCGCCATCCCATCCCCCCAGCGCGCAACGGACGATGCCCCAGCCCATCCTGCAGGTGGACGCGTTCACGGACCGCCCGTTCCGCGGCAACCCGGCGGCCGTGTGCGTGCTGGAAGCCCCGCGCGACGAGCAGTGGATGCAGGACGTGGCCGCGGAGATGAGCCTGTCCGAGACCTCCTTCCTGCACCGCGAGGGCGACGGCTGGCGCCTGCGCTGGTTCACCCCGGCGGTGGAGGTGGACCTGTGCGGGCACGCCACGCTGGCCAGCGCGCACGTGCTGTGGGAGTGGGAGCACCTGCACGAGGGCGAGCCCGCGCGCTTCCACACCCGCAGCGGCCAGCTGACCGCGCGCCGCGAGGGCGGCTGGATCATGATGGACTTTCCCGCGCTGCCGGCGGAGGCCGCCGTCGCGCCGGAGGGGCTGGCGCGGGCGCTGGGCCTGGAGCCGGTGCACGTGGCGCGCAGCCGCTTCGACCTGCTGGTGGAGGTGCCCTCCGCGGACGACGTGCGCGCGCTGCGGCCGGACCTGGGACGGCTGCGGCAGGTGGAGGCGCGCGGGGTCATCGTGACCGCCCGCGGGGACGGCGGCGGGCACGACTTCATCAGCCGCTTCTTTGCCCCGCGCGTGGGCGTGGACGAGGACCCCGTGACCGGCAGCGCCCACTGCGTGCTGGCGCCGTACTGGGCCGGCAGGCTGGGGCGGGACGAGCTGGTGGGATACCAGGCCTCGCGCCGCGGCGGCGTGGTGCGCGTGCGCGCCGCGGGCGATCGCGTGCACCTGGGCGGACAGGCCGTCACCGTACTGCGCGGCCAGCTCACGGACGGGGAGCCGGCGTGACCGCGCGGGTGAACGTCTCCAGCGGCGCGCCCTGGGAGCCGGTGGTGTGCTACTCGCGCGCGGTGCGCGTCGGCCCGCACGTGCACGTGGCGGGCACGACGGCGACCGACGAGAACGGCGAGGTGGTAGGCCAGGGGGACGCGTACGTCCAGGCGGTGCACGCGCTGCGCAAGATCGCGGCGGCGCTGGAGCGGGCGGGCGCGCGGCTGGAGGACGTGGTGCGCACGCGCATGTACGTCACCGACATCTCGCGCTGGGAAGAGGTGGGCCGCGCGCACGGCGAGTTCTTCCGCGACGTGCGCCCCGCGACCGCGATGGTGGAGGTGCGCGCCCTGATCGATCCGCGCATGCTCGTGGAAATCGAAGCGGAGGCGTACGTTACGCCGGATTGACGGCGCCATCCGTTTGCGGAGAGAAGCCGAAAGGCTGGCGCGTCCACTCCGCGCGCCGTATCCTGTTCCCCCGCAAACCTTCACAACCTGGCCGGCCGTCCCCCGCGTGCTCCCGCGGCCGCACCGGTGTTGTCCTCGATCCCCCGCTGCTACGGAGGCAGATTCACCCGAGAACGCGGAGCGCGCGGCAGTACCGCAGTCCCAGGATTCCTCCCGGCTTTCGCAGTACCTCACCGGGACCTCACCGACAACGGCAAACCCGCCGAAAGACGGGGACGCAAAGCTACGAGGCTACCGCGCCGCGCCGCGTGCGACGCCATGCCAGTCGAGCCGCCGACGAGACCACCCCATGCAACACGACCGTTTTCACACCCTCAGCCGCCTTGCCGCGCCCGCGATCCTCGCGGTGGCGCTGCTGGCGCCCGCGCGCGGCGACGCGCAGGCCGCCGCCCTGCTGACCACCACCCGCCCGCTGTCGCGCAGCGTGGAGGCCCCGCGCCCGCTGGAGACGCCGCGCACCGAGCGCCGCGCGTCCAGCCGCCTGGTGATGCCGGTGGAGGGCGTGCGCCCGGAGCAGCTCCGCGACACATACGACGACTCGCGCGGCGGCGGCCGCGAGCACCACGCCATCGACATCCACGCGCCGCGCGGCACGCGGGTGTTCGCGGTGGCGGACGGCACCGTCCTGCGCCTGCACAGCGGGTCGCGCGGCGGGCTGGCCGTGTACCTGCTGGACGACGACGGCCGCACGCGGTACTACTATGCGCACCTGGACGCCTACGCGGACGGGCTGTACGCCGGCCAGCGCGTCACGGCGGGCCAGGTGATCGGCTACGTGGGCGACACCGGCAACGCGCAGCCGGGCGACTACCACCTGCACTTCTCCGTGGCCACGCTGAGCAGCCGCTCGCGCTGGTGGGAGGGCGAGAACCGCAACCCCTACCCCCTGCTGCGCGACGCCGAGAGCTACTGAGGAAAAGCAAAAACCTCACGCAGAGGGAAACAGAGAGGTAAAAAAGAGAGGACGCAGAGGAACTGATTGGTTTCCTCTGCGTCCTCTCATTTGAACCTCTGCGCCCTCTGCGTGAGGTCGTTGCGGTTACATCGCCCGGGCAAGCTCCTGGAGACGGGCCACGCGCTGCTCGGTCGGCGGGTGGGTGGAGAACAGGCCGCTGATGCCGCCGCTGCTGGCCGCCAGCGGGTTGACCTGCGCCAGCGGCGCCACCGCGGGAGAGACGTGCATCGGGATGCGGTGCGCCGCCATGTCCAGCCGCTGCAGCGCGCCCGCCAGCGCCAGCGGCCGCCCGCAGATCTCCGCCCCCACCGCGTCCGCCTTGAACTCGCGCTGGCGGCTGATCGCGAACTGGATCAGCATGGCCGCGATCGGGGCGAAGATCATCATCGCGATCATCGCCAGCGGGTTGCTGTCCTCGTCGCTGCCGCCGAAGAAGAACGCCATGTGCGCCAGGTTGGTGATGGCGCCCGCGATGCTGGCGGTGAACGTCTGCAGCAGCATGTCGCGGTTCTTGATGTGCGCCAGCTCGTGCGCGATGACCCCCTCCAGCTCCTCGCGCGACACCAGCTCCACCAGCCCCTGCGTGACGCACACCACCGCGTTCTCCGGGTTGCGCCCCGTGGCGAACGCGTTGGGCTGCGCGTGCGGCGCCACCGCCACCGTGGGCATGGGCAGCCCCGCGCGCTGGCGCAGGCGGTCCACTATCGCGTACAGCTCCGGCGCCTGGTGCTCGTCGATGACCTGCGCCCCGTACGAGCGCAGCACCATCCGCCCGGAGTTGTAGTACATGAACGCGTTCATGCCGCCCGCGAACAGCAGCGCCATCACCATCCCCGACTGGCCGCCGATCACGCCGCCCACCGCCATGAAGAGCGCGGTGAGCCCGGCCATCATCACGAAAAGCCGTGCGTTGTTCATCGTTCCCTCGTCTCCCTGTGCTGCGGTCCCGCCCGTCTCCGGATGCCCGGAAAGCCGCCCCTGATACCCCGTTTCCGGCGTCAGGTGCGGCGGCAAAGCCCCTGTAACGTACTTCGCGGGCGATGGGTTTCAACCGCTGGTGCGCGCCCTGCGCTGATCGGCCGGGATGTGCCCCGGGTGAGCGATGGGAGATGCAAATGGCGGACGAATCGGCGGGCAGGCTGTTCCTGGGCGTGGCGCTGGACGATGCGGCGCGGCGGGAGATCGACGCGCACCTCCGCGCCTCGCTCGCGGGCGATGCGCTTCCCGGCCGCGCGGTGCCCATGGCCAACTGGCACCTGACGCTGCGCTTCCTGGGCCGGACCACCGCGCAGCAGGCCGCCGGCGTCCGCGCCGCGACGGAAGCCGCGGACCTGGGGTCGGCGTTCACGATGCGCTTCGGCGGGCTGGGCGCCTTCCCCCGGCCCCGGCGCGCCTCGGTGCTGTGGATGGCGGTCGCGGAGGGCGTGGACCGCCTGCGCGCGCTCGCCGCCCTCGCGGAAGAGGCGGCGCGCGCGGCGGGCTTCGCGCCCGAGGACCGCCCGTACACGCCGCACCTGACCCTCAGCCGCCTGAACCCGCCCCGCGACGTGACGGACCACGTCGCGCGCACGCCATCCGCGGACGTCGAATCGCGCGTGGACGGCGTGGTGCTGTTCCGCAGCCGGCTGGGCGGCGGTCCCGCGCGCTACGAGGTGGTGGACCGATGGGGCCTGCGCGCGCCATAGCGCTCCCGCCGCAGGATGCGTTTTCCCAATCGCCCCTCGGCCACTATCGCCTTAACCGCAATCAGGATATCGGGTTAGGTGTACCGTGGGCTTGCGATTCTGCCGCAAAACAGATAGATTGTCCGCCTCTTTCCTGATCGCACGGGCCCCTGCCGCGGGGCCCGTCGCCGTTCCACCCGCTCCTCCGTGGTGACCAGAATGAAGCTCCGCACGCTCGCGCTCGTCCTGCTGCTTGTCCCCGCGCCCGCCGTGGCGCAGTCCGCCGGCGCCGCCCCGGCGCAGGGCGCCCAGACCAACCTGGGCGTGACGTACGCCGCCTTCCGCTCCATCCAGCCCGGCATGACGCGCGAGGCGATCGACGCCCTGACCGGCGTCCAGGGCACGCTGGCGTCCAGCATGAACATGGGCGGCTCGGTATCGGAGACGTGGTCGTGGAAGAAGGGCCCGCTGGAGTTCTTCAACGTCACGTTCAACAACGGCAAGGCGATGATGTCGCTGCAGGCGGGGCTGTCGCCCGCCGGCAACGCCCCCGCGGTCTCGCTGGCGCAGTTCAACCAGTTCGCCGACGGCATCACCTACCAGCAGGCGGTGCAGATCCTGGGCAGCCCCGGCACCTTCACCGGCTTCACGGACGTGATGGGGATGGTGTCGCAGGGGTACTCGTGGAAGGGGGCGTCGCTGGGCTCCATGATGACCGCCAGCTTCCGCGACGGTAAGCTGACCACGAAGTTCCAGGCCGGCCTGCGCTGATGTGAGCAGCAGCGGGTGATTAACTGGTGGGATTGCAGCGCCTGCTCTCGTGCGGATCTGCATGGTGCCGCCCGTGCGCGGAGGCCCCCCCCCGCTCGTTCCTCGCTGCCCCTCCCCCAACTTCGGGGGAGGGGCTTTTCTCTTCCCCGATGCGACCATCCGGCGCACGCCGCGCCCCGTAGAGACGCCCCGGCGGGGCGTCTCTACCATGGAAATGCGATCATCCCCGCACCACGCACGGCACTCGCCCGTTCAGTCCGCGCAGGCGGACTTCACGTTTTCGTTGCCGCGAATTTCATTCGCCGGTCTCCCCGCGCCGGCGCCCGCCGCTCGAGGTGTAACCCCCCCGCAGCTCAGGCGCCGGCGGTCTGTCCGGCGGGCTCCAGGACAACCTCCCACGAGATCTCCGTGTCCGGCGCGAGCGACGAAGCCACGGAGCAGTACTTCTCGAACGAGAGCTCCACCGCGCGCTCCACGTGCTCGCGCCCGGCGTCGCTGGCCACGGTGTAGGTCAGGTGCGCCTGCGTCAGCCGGCGCGGAAAGGTGGACGCGCGGGAGAAGTTCACCGACACCTTCACCGCCGCGGGAGGCGTGCGGCGCTTCTCCAGGTAGTCCACCACGTCGCTGCCGGAGCACGACGCCAGGGAGATGATCAGCGCGTCCACCGGGCTGGGCGCCACCTCCTTGTTGCCGTCCACCAGCATCGTGGGCCCGCCCGGCGCGCCGCAGCGCCAGCGGAAGCCGCCTTCCCACACGGTCTCGATCGGGTACTCCACGGGAACGCCTTCGGGCATGGGACCTCTGGGTGCGTGAGTGCGTGAGTGCGAAAGTGCGAAAGTGCGAAAGTGCGAAAGTGCGAGAAGCGGAATCTACAGCCGCGGGCGATGACGGGCCGCCAGGGAGTGGAGCCAGTCGTGGATGCGGCCGTTGCTCGCCAGGACGTTGCCGGTGTGCAGTGGCGGGCTGCGGTCGCCGGGCCAGCCGGTGACGCGGCCGCCCGCCTCCGCCACCAGCAGCATGCCCGCGGCCACGTCCCACGGCGCCAGGCCGATCTCGAAGAAGCCCTCCACCCGCCCCGCCGCCACGAACGCCAGGTCCAGCGCCGCGCTCCCCGCCCGGCGCACGTCGCGCGTGCCCCGCACCGCGTCCGCCACCAGCAGCATGTAGGCGTCCAGGTTGCCCTTGCCGCTCTTGAAGGGAAAGCCGGTCGCCAGCAGGCAGCGCGCGGGGTCCGCCTCGTCCGTCACCCGGATCGGCTCGCCGTCCACGTAGGCGCCGCCGCCGCGGACGGCGTGGTAGACCTCGCGCAGCAGCGGGGCGTGGATCACGGCCGCCGCCGGGCCTCCGTCGTCCGCGAAGCAGATGCTGACGCAGACGAACGGGTGCCCGTGCACGAAGTTGGTGGTGCCGTCCACCGGGTCCACGTACCAGCGCCGCCCCGCGTGCACCCGCGCGTCCGACAGCTCCTCGCCCACGACGGCGTCGCCGGGAAAGCGGGCGCGGATGCGCGCGGCGATGGCGCGCTCCGCCGCCTCGTCCACCGCGGTCACCAGGTCCGCGCGGCCCTTCTCGCGCACGCGGTCCGCGCCGCCGCGCGCCACGATCAGCGCGGCTGCCTCCGCCGCGGCGGCCAGGGCCGTCTCCAGCTCCGCGGCAAAGGGGCCGGCGGCTCCCGCATCACCCATCCGAAATCCTTTCCGAGGGAACTTCCGGGGCCGCGCGGAATACGCCGCTGCACGGGCGGTGGCGCGGATGCAGGCCATTCTGTACATTGCGCGCATCGCACGCAAGAAAACCCGGCCAGGCAGCACCGCCGCAGTCACCCCGGCGCCCCTCCGTCCGCCCCAGCAGACGCCACCATCCCGCGCCGGCAACCCTCCAGTTCAGGACCGAGCATGACCACAGACCCCGGTCGGCAGTACGCGGGCGCCGGAGCCGCGCCCGCCCAGGACACAGGCTTCTTCGGCCACCCGCGCGGCCTCTCCACGCTCTTCTTCACGGAGATGTGGGAGCGGTTCTCGTACTACGGCCTGCGCCCGCTGCTGGTGCTGTTCATGGCGGCCGCGCTCATGGACGGCGGCTTCGGCTTCGACCGCGACCAGGCGTCGGCCATCGTGGGCATCTACGGCGCCTGCGTGTACCTGGCCTCGCTGCCCGGCGGCTGGGTGGCGGACCGGCTGCTGGGCCTGCGGCGCGCCATCATGTACGGCGCCGTGCTCATCTCGCTGGGCCACCTGTCCATCGGCCTCTCGTCGTTCATGAACCTCAGGCTGCCCTTCTTCCTGGGGCTGATCCTGATCGTGATGGGCACGGGCCTGCTCAAGCCCAACATCTCCGCCATCGTGGGCGACCTGTACCCCGAGGGCGGCGCCCGGCGCGACGCGGGCTTCTCGATCTTCTACATGGGCATCAACATGGGCGCCTTCTTCGGGCATCCGCGCGGGCTCGCCACGCTCTTCACGACGGAGATGTGGGAGCGGTTCTCGTACTACGGCCTGCGACCGCTCCTCGTTCTCTTCATGACGGCCGCGCTGGCCGACGGCGGGTTCGGGTTCGAGCGCGGCCCGGCGT
>DASTLD010000309.1:0-3508 GCA_035715345.1 Longimicrobium sp. | reverse complement strand
GCAGGGCCGCCACGACGCTTTCCAGCACCACGTCGCGCCGGGCGCCGCCGCTGAGCGCCGCGCCCAGGTACAGCGCGGTGGTAAAGGGCAGCAGCAGCGTCAGGAAGTCCAGCGCGCGGTCGTAGTCCTTGTCGAAGATGGGGATGAACGGCAGCGCCAGCGCCGCGCCCACCAGCGCCGGCCGCAGCAGCGGGCGCGGCCCCGCGGCCCCCGGATGGCTGCCCCTCATGGCGCGGGGCGCAGCACGAAGTCCACCACCACCGTCTGCGACATCCCCACGAAGAACGCGGCCGGGTTGGTGCCGCCGGGCACCAGCGCGTAGCCCGCGGGCACCTGCAGGCGCAGCGAGACGTTGCTCTGCCCGGGCACGTCCAGGAACTCGTAGGCGCCGTCCGCGCGCGTGGTGGTGGTCTGTACGCCGGTGTAGCTCACGCCGCGCAGCTCCAGCGCCGCGTCGGCGATGGGCGTGCCCTGCTCGTCGACCACCGTGCCCTGCACGTGGCCCTCCTGCGGGCGCTCGCAGCCGCAGAGCGGGTCGCACGAGCCGGTGGTCAGCAGCAGCGCCATGGCCCCCGCGGCCAGCAGCCGGATCGGTCTCGTCACGCTTCTCCTCCCGGGGTGATGGGTGCGCCGCGCAGGGCCAGCGGCAGCAGCAGCGCGGCGGCCAGCGCCAGCGCGGCGCCCGTGGCGAACGCGAGCTCCGGGCCCGCCGCCTGCCAGAGCACGCCGAACAGGATGCTGGCCGGCAGCGCGGCCATGCCCACGGCGGCGTGGTAGGCGCCGAAGGCGCTGCCCTGCCGCCCCGCGGGCGCCAGCGCGGCCAGCAGCGCCTTCTCCGGCCCCTCCGTCAGGCCGAAGAACAGGCCGTAGGCCAGGAACAGCGCCCACACCTGCCACGCGGCGCCCACCGCCGCGAAGCCCGCGTACACCAGCGCATAGACGAGCCAGCCGCTCACGATGGCACGCCGCGGTCCCACGCGGTCGCTCCAGCGCCCGCCCACCACGCTCCAGGCGCTCTTGCTGACGTGCAGCGCGCCCCACAGCAGCGGGATCAGCGCCACGGCCACGCCGGCATCCCGCGCGCGCAGCAGCAGGAACGCGTCGGAGGCGTTGCCCAGCGTGAACAGCGCCAGCACGGCCAGGTAGCGCGGCAGCACCGGCCCCGTCGCCCTCCACCCGCGCGTGCGCGGCGCGGACGCGGCGGGCGGCGGCGCGGCGCGCGGCGTCTCGCGCACCTTCCACACCAGCAGCGCCACGGTCAGCAGCCCGGGCACCAGCGCCAGCGCGAACACGCGGCGCAGCTCGCCGGGCCAGGCCAGCAGCAGCGCGGAGGCGATCAGCGGCCCCGCGACGGCGCCCGCGTGGTCCGCCGCGCGGTGCAGGCCGAACGCGGCGCCCCGCTGGTGGGGGGCGATGGACTCCGCCAGCAGCGCGTCGCGCGGCGCGGTGCGCAGCCCCTTGCCCACGCGGTCCGCCAGGCGGATGCCCAGCACGTGCCAGGGCGCCGCAGCCACGGCCACCAGCGGCCGCGTCAGCGCGGCCACGGCGTAGCCCAGCACGGTGAGCGGCTTGCGGCGGCCGGTGCGGTCCGCCAGCCAGCCGCTGGCCAGCTTGAGCAGGCTGGACGCGCTCTCCGCCGCGCCCTCGATGACGCCCAGCAGCGCGGCGCCCGCGCCCAGCGTGCCGGTCAGGAACAGCGGCAGCAGCGGGTAGATCATCTCGCTGGCCGCATCGTTCAGGAACGAGACGGCGCTCAGCCAGCCGACGTTGCCGCGCAGCAGCGTGCGTCTGCGCGGCGGCGGCGCGGGCTCGGGTTCCAGGGCGTGGCTCCGGCTGCGGCGGCGGATTACCTTCCGGGCGGCACCGCGCCCATCATCTCACCTTTCCCCGCGCACAGCAAGATGATCCGCCCCATCCTTCCCGCCCTGCTGCTGGCGCTGGCCGCCGCGCCCGCCGCCGCGCAGACGCACCCGGACAGCGCCGCCCTGGAGCTGGGCCGCCGCTACACGCGCTGGATGTACGAGGGCAGGGCGGACTCGCTGTGGGCGGTGTTCTCGCCGCAGATGCGGCAGGCGCTGGGCTCCGCGGAGAACCTGGCCGACATGCGCGCCGGCATCGAGGCGCAGATCGGGCGCGAGACCGCCGTCGTCTCGGAAGAGGTGCGGCGCGCTGGCGCGGCCACCATCTACCTCCGCATCACCCGCTTCTCCATCGCGCCGGTGCCGGTGCACGTGACGGTGGTCACGGACGCGGAGGGCATCGTCCAGGGCATGCTGCTGCGCCCCGAGCAGGCCGCCGCGCCCAGCGGCTTCCTGGAGTACCGCACGAAGGCGCCGCTGCGCCTGCCGTTCGAGGGCGAGTGGACGGTGGTGTGGGGCGGGCGCACGGTGGAGCAGAACTACCACGCCGCCGTGCGCAACCAGCGCTTTGCCTACGACCTGCTGGTGACGCGCGACGGGCGCACGCACGACGGCGACGGCTCGCGGCCGGAGCAGTACTACTGCTGGGGGCGGGCCATCCTGGCGCCCGCGGCCGCGATGGTCGTCACCGCGGTGGACGGGCTGCCGGACCAGACGCCGGGGCGGATGGATCCCGCCCACCCGGCCGGCAACCACGTGATCCTGGACCACGGCGAGGGCGAGTTCTCGCTGCTGGCGCACCTGCGGCAGGGCAGCGTGGCGGTGCGCGCGGGGGAGCGCGTGGCCGCGGGGCAGAAGCTGGGCGAGTGCGGCAACAGCGGCAACACCAGCGAGCCGCACCTGCACTACCACCTGCAGAACGGGCCGGAGTTCGGCAAGGCGGAGGGGCTGCCGGCGCAGTTCAACGGCTACTTCGCGGACGGCCGGCGCGTGGAGCGCGGGGAGCCCGTGCAGGGGCAGGTGATCCGGCCGTAGCTCGAAGGCTGCGTTCCATCGGCCGGGCCGGGTGCCTCCCGTGGGCGGAGGCCCCCTCCCCGCTCGTTCCTCGCTGCCCCTCCCCCCAACTTCGGGGGAGGGGCTGTCTGCGCTCGCCCCGACCCGCCGCGGCACGACGGCCCCCCGGCGACGGAACACCGCCTCACGCGCCGCCGCCCGCCCTCACACGGTACCCGTCCGCGCAGGCGGACATCACGTTTTCACAGCCGCGAATTCATTCGCCGGGCGGCTTGCAGTGGATGCCCGCCGCCTTATGCTGAACCCCGCACACATCCATGAAAAAGCCCCTCCCCCGAAGTCGGGGGAGGGGCTTGGGGATGGGACCTCCGCCTGAGCGGGGCACCCACCTCCAGGAGCGGAACTTCGCCCCGGCTCAGTCCAGCAGCAGCGTGGCGATGATGACGCCGAGCGCGATGGCGGCCACCAGGTACCAGAACGACTGGCTGCCGATCTGCTCGCCGCTGCGCGCGGCCTCGTTGGCGGCCACCTGCGCGCGGATCTCCTCGCGCGTTACGTGGATGGACGGGTTGGCGGGCGTGGTGGGCGCCTGCTGCTCCACGCGCGCGGTGGCCTGCGGCAGCGCCTGCGCGCGC
>DASTLD010000308.1:0-3629 GCA_035715345.1 Longimicrobium sp. | reverse complement strand
GGAGGGGGCCTCCGCCCACGGGACGCAGCCCGCCACCCGCACCATCCTCCGCGTGCAGCCCGCTGTAACCTGTAACCTGTAACCTGTCCCCTGTAACCTATCAGTTCCGCCGCCGCACCAGCCCGCCGTCCAGCGCCTCGATGTCCGCCACCGACGGCCCGCGCTCGCGCTGGAGGCGCTCGGCCACCCGCTCCGCCTGCCGCATCACCCGCAGCACGTTGCCGCCGATCACCTTGCGCACGTCCGCCTCGGAGTACCCCCGGCGCAGCAGCTCGGCGGTGAGATAGGGGTAGCGCGACACGTCCTCCATCCCCTGCGGCAGCGTGGTGACGCCGTCGTAGTCGCTGCCCAGCCCCACGTGGTCGATGCCCGCCACCTTGCGCACGTGGTCGATATGGTCCGCCAGCGTCGCGACGGTGCCGCGCGGCACCGGGTTGGCCCGCCGCCACTCGTCGTAGGCGCGGCGCGCGGCCTCGGGATCGCCCGGGTGCTGCTCGCGGAAGCGGCGCTGCACGTTGAACATCTCCCGCATCACTCCCGCCGCGGTGGGCTCCGTGAAGCCGGAGTAGAAGTTGATCATCACCACCCCGCCGTTCTGCCCGACCAGCCCCAGCACGTCGTCCGGCACGTTGCGCGGGTGGTCCGCCAGCGCCCGCGCGGAGGAGTGGGAGAAGATGATGGGCGCCTCCGACACCCGCAGCGCGTCCTTCATGGTCTCCGGCGACACGTGGGAGAGGTCCACCAGCATGCCCAGCCGGTTCATCTCCCGCACCACCTCCTCGCCGAAGCGCGTCAGCCCGCCGTGCCGCGCGGAGTCCGTGGCCGCGTCCGCCCAGTCGATGGTGTTGGCGTGCGTGAGCGTCATGTAGCGCACGCCCAGCTCGTGGAACTGCCGCAGCACGTCCAGCGAGTTCTCGATGGCGTGCCCCCCCTCGATGCCGATCAGCGACGCCACCCGCCCGCGCCGGTGGATGCGCGCCACGTCGTCCGCCGTGGTGGCCCACTCCAGCTCCGGCGAGTGCTCCGTCATGCGCTTGATGAGACCGATCTGCTCCAGCGCGAAGGCCGCCGCGCCGTTGCCGATGCGGTCCACGGGCACGTAGGCGGCCCAGAACACGCCGCCCACGCCGCCCGCCTTGAGCCGCGGCACGTCTGTGTGCTGCGCGGGGAGCGGGCCCTGGAAGTCCATGCGGCTCACGTCGCCCGCGGCCTTCTCGCGGATCTCCCAGGGCAGGTCGTTGTGCCCGTCCACCAGCGGGGCGCGGGCATGGATACGGCGGGCGCGCTCCAGCAGCGCGGCGTCGTCCTGGGCGTGCGCGGGGGGCGCGGCCGCGCCCGCCGCCAGCGCCGCCGCGGCCATCACCGTTCGTGCGTTCATGGGAGGGGGATGGGAAAGGTGCGATGCGGTCAGCGGACCAGGCCGCGGAAGACGCCGGCGGTGCGCAGGGCCAGCGCCTCCGAGCGGCCCACCCACTCCACCTCGGCCATCACGCGGCGCCGCTCGACGTAGCCGTCGTTGCTGACGGGGGCGGAGGCGAACTGGCCGGCGAGCGCAGGGGGCACCAGGAGCAGGAAGTCCTCGCGGCGCGGGTCGTCGCGGCGGCCCCACTTGCACTCCGCGGCGGGGACGCGGCCGTCCTGCACCAGCGCCGCCACCGCCGCCTCCGTGCGCGTGCCGGTGGTGACGGCGATGTTCGTCGGCGCCTCGCAGTACAGCTCGGAGCGCACCACGCGCCCCACCGCGCCCTCGCCCTGCAGCACCAGCCGCTCCAGCCCGGCGGCGCCGTACGCGTCTTCCGCCGCGACCGCGGCGGGCTGCGCGGGCGTGGGCTCCACCTCCGCGGGGGCGGCGCTCCGGGGCTGCGCGGTGGTCAGCTCGTCGTCGGGCGCGGCGGGCACGTCGTCGCCGCCAAAGAGCAGGAACGCCAGCAGCGTCCCCGCCAGCACGCCGCCCCCGATGAGCGCCAGCGGCTTGCGCCACCACGGCAGCGGCGCGCGCCGGTCCGTGTTGCGCCGGTCCGCCACCCGCCGCTCCGCGCCGCGCCGGTCGCCCGTGCGCGCCTCCGGTTCCGCCACCGGCCGTTCGTCCGCCATTCGCGTCTCGGTCTGTCGGGTTACGCCCTTGCCGCCCGCGGGGGCCGCGGCGGCAGGATCAGGCGAAAGGTGCTGCCCACGCCCTGCGTGCTGCTCAGCTCCAGGCGGCCGCCCAGCGCGGACGCCAGCCGCCGCGCGATGGAGAGTCCCAGCCCGGTGCCCCGGCGCAGGGGCGCCAGGTTCTCGTCGCGGCCCAGCTGCACGAACTCCTCGAAGATCTTGGCCTGCTCGTCCTCGGGGATGCCGGGGCCGCCGTCCACCACCTCCACCACCGCGCCGCCCTGGGGCAGGGGGCCCAGGTTCACGAACACGGGCGCGCCGGCGCCGAACTTGACGGCGTTGGAGAGCAGGTTGAGCAGGATCTGCGTCAGCCTGCGCGGGTCCGTCTCCACCACCGCCGGGCCGCCGCCGTCCAGCACCCGCAGCTCGCACCCCGCCGCCTCCGCCACCGGGCGCATGGTGTCGAGCACCTCGTGCACCACCGCGCGCAGCGCCACGTCCTCCACCTCCAGCTCGACCTTGCCGGCCTCCAAGCGGGAGATGTCGAGCACGTCGTTGACCAGCTCCCGCAGATGGCGCGCCGCGCGCTGCGCCCGCTCCACCGCCAGCTCCTGCTGCTCGTTGAGCGGGCCGTAGATGGAGGCCAGCAGCAGGTCGTTGTAGCCCATCACCGCGTTGATCGGCGTGCGCAGCTCGTGGCTCATGGCCGCGTAGAAGCGGTTGCGCGCGCTCATGGCCACCTGCAGCTCGCGGGTGCGCCGTTCGAGCTGGTGGTTGGTCATCATGAGCTGCTCCTGGCCGGCGTGTAGCTCCTCCGTCATGGCCAGCAGCTCCTCGTTCTGCGCCTCCATCTCCTCGTTCTGCGCCTGCAGCGTGCGGCTCAGCCGGTCGTTCTGGCCCAGCTCGCGCTCCAGCTCGTCCAGCGCGCGCGCCAGGCGGGCCTTCTCCTTGGCCAGCTGCCGCTGCGTGTTGGCCTGCTCCGAGTTGACGGAGGCCAGCTCCTCGTAGAGCCGCTGCAGCCGCGGGTCGCGGGGCGCCTCCACCAGCCACACGCGCCCGCCCGCCGCGTCGGGGACCGGGAAGAACGCGCGGGGCTGCAGCTGATCGCACGCCTCGATCATCAGCTCCCAGGCGGCGGACGGCTCCGGCGGGCCCTCCGGCGGCGCGGCCAGGCGGTCCAGCAGCGTGCGCAGCTTGCGGCCGGACGCCGCGTCCAGAACGCGGTCCAGCGGCGCGCCCACGACGCGGCAGCCCGGCAGCTCCGCCTCCAGCCGGCCGTTGCTCTCCGTCACGGTGCCGTCGCCCAGCGACAGCTCCAGCACCGCGCCGGGAAAGCCGCGCAGGGCGGGGTGGATGCCGGCCGGGGTGATCGTGCTCATGCCGCGAACCTTTCCTTCAGCCGCCGGGCGGCCTCCACTGCGTCGCGGGCGGTCAGGTCGGCCCCCACGCGGGCGGCCAGACCGGGATCGTCCACGAAAAGACGGCCTCCCACGGCAATGAGCGGGCCGTCCACCGGGACCGCGGCGCGGATGGCC
>DASTLD010000307.1:0-11108 GCA_035715345.1 Longimicrobium sp. | reverse complement strand
TCTCTCTGCGTCCTCCGCGTCTCTGCGTGAGTAACGTCTTTTGAAGAGTGAACCCGCCGCCATCCACCAGGAAGCCCCCGGCGTCACCCGCATCGACCACGGGTGGGCCGGGCCGGGCTTCATCGCCTCGTACCTGGTGGCGGACGGCGACGCGCTGGCGCTGGTGGAGGCCGGCCCCGCCTCCACGCTGGACGCGCTGACGGCCGGCATCCGCGCCGCGGGCCACGAGCCGGAGCGGCTGACGGACCTGCTGCTGACGCACGTCCACCTGGACCACGCCGCCGGCGCCGGCCGGCTCGCGCGCATGGCGCCGCGCGCGCGCGTGTGGGTGCACGGGCTGGGCGCGCCGCACCTGGCCGACCCCTCGCGCCTGCTGGCCAGCGCGCGGCGGCTGTACGGCGACCTGATGGACGCGATGTGGGGAACGATGCTCCCCGTGCCCCGCGAGCGCATCCGCGTGCCGGACGACGGCGAGGGCGTCCGCGTGGGCGGGCGCGTGCTGCGGGCGCTGGACACGCCGGGGCACGCCAGCCATCACCTGGCCTTCCACGACCCCGACGCCGGCCTCGTCTTCACGGGCGACGCCGCGGGCATCCGCCTGGACCGCGCCAAGCACGTGCGTCCGCCCACGCCGCCCCCCGAGCTGGACACGCCGCGCTGGCTGGCGACCATCGACCGGCTGCGGCGCCTGGAGCCGGCGCTGCTGCTGCCCACCCACTTCGGCGCCGTGGACGACGCGGGGTGGCACCTGGACGACCTGGCCGCGCGGCTGGCGGAGTGGACGCGCCTGGCCGCGGAGCACGCGGACGACACCGCCGCGCTCACGGAGGCCCTGCGCGCGCGGGGCGACGCGGACCTGCTGGCCGCCACGGGCGATCCCGGGATGGTGCGGCGCTACGCCGCCTCCATCCCCTACGAGATGATGGCCGCGGGGCTGGCGCGGCAGGAGCGCTCGAGCGCGAGGGCGGCGCCGTGAGCACCGCGGCGCCGGCCGCCGTCGGCAGCGAGAGCATCCGCCTGAGCGAGGTGATCTCCGCCCTCTCCTACGCCCTGGACATCACCGAGGGGCAGCCGGAGGGGCACTCCGTGCGCACCTGCCTGATCGGGATGCGCCTGGCGGAGGAGCTGGCGCTGACGCCGGAGCAGCGCTCCTCGCTCTTCTACACGCTGCTGCTCAAGGACGCCGGCTGCTCCAGCAACAGCGCGGAGACGTGCGAGCTGTTCGGCGCGGACGACCTGCAGGTCAAGCGCTCCTGGAAGACGCACGACTGGTCCACGCAGCTCGGCGCCATCGCCCACCTGGCCCGCAACGTCGGCCCGGACGAGGGTCCGCTGCAGCGGCTGAAGCGCGCGGCGGGGTTCGCCTTCGCGGGGCCGGTGGGCACGGAGCTGGTGCGCACCCGCTGCGAGCGCGGGGCGGACATCGCCCGCATGCTGGAGCTGGCGGAGGACACCGCCGCCGGCATCCGCGCGCTCGACGAGCACTGGGACGGCCGCGGCAAGCCCGCGCAGCTCGCCGGGCCCGACATCCCCCTGCTGGCCCGCATTGCCTGCCTGTGCCAGACGGTGGAGATCTTCCACTCCGCGCACGGGCTGCACGCGGCGCTGGGCGTGGCGCGCGAGCGCGCGGGGCGCTGGTTCGACCCCGAGCTGGTACGCGCGCTGGACGCGCTGGAGGGGGACGCCGCCTTCTGGGCCGGGCTGGAGGGCCCCGACTGCCGCGAGCGCGCCGCGGCGCTGGAGCCCGCGGACCGCGTGCTGACCGCGGACGGCGACCGGCTGGACCGCATCGCCCACGCGTTCGCGCGCGTGATCGACGCCAAGAGCCCCTACACCTACCGCCACTCGGAGGGCGTGGCCGCCTACGCCGTGGCCACGGGCGCCGTGCTGGGCTTCTCCGCGGAGGAGCAGCGCGACCTGCGCCGGGCCGCGCTGCTGCACGACGTGGGCAAGCTGGGCGTCTCCAACCGCATCCTGGACAAGCCGGGAAAACTGACGCCAGAGGAGTTCGCGGCCGTGCGGCGGCACCCGGAGTACACGCACCGCATCCTGGGGCGCGTGGCCCGCTTCCGCGGCCTGGCGGAGGTGGCGGCCAGCCACCACGAGCGCATGGACGGGCGCGGCTACCACCGCGGCATCCCCGCCGGCACGCTGCCCCCCGCCGCGCGGGTGCTGGTGGTGGCGGACGTGTGCGACGCGCTCAGCGCCGAGCGTCCTTACCGTGCGGCGCTGCCGCGGGAACGCGTGCTGGAGATCATGCGCGCGGACGCGGGGCCGGCGCTGTGCCCGGAGTGCTTCGGCGCGCTGGAGCAGGCGCTGCGGGCGGACCCGGCGCTGGGCGCTCCGCCCGCACTCCAGGGCGCGTAACGGACGGGACGCGGCGGAAAGGGGGCGTGCTTCCCGTCTGCGTACGAATCCTGCATGCGCGCACGCTCCGGGCCGCGGGAGAGGTGCGTCGCCTGTAAGTAAATGGGCGGCAGGGGGTTGCGCCGGAACCGGCCCGCGCGCGGGGGATACCCGGTCGCCGCGCGCCGCAGGGCGGGGGGGGGCGCGGGCGGTTCTTGACAGCCGGGGAAGGGGTCCGCACCTTGTCGGCGTTTCACGCCACAGGGGTCCGGGCCGCGGCCCCCGGAGCGCCCCGCGCGTTGCCCTCCGTCATGCGCCACGCGGCGTGTGGCGGAGTTTCGATCTAACGTTCGACACACGCGCGGGCCGGGGGTCAGAACGCGGGGCGCTGGCACGTTCGTTCCCGCAGGCCGAGAAAGCACACCGCAGGGCCGCAAGTCAAGCAGACCACGGGGAGGAGGGCATGTTCAACAAGCTGGTGGCGTCCGAAGGCCGCAAGAAGAGCTTCTGGTCGCCGACGACCATCATCGTCTCCATCGTGCTGCACGGCGCGCTGGTGGCCGGTGCCTGGGCGGCGAACCTGAACGCCGAGGGCGGCAAGAAGAAGAACGAGGAGCTCGTCGACTTCATGGAGGTCGAGGAGGACAAGCCCAAGGAGCCGGAGCCGGAGAAGCCCAAGGAGCCGGAGCCGCCGCCGCCGGAGCCCGAGGAGGCCCCGCCGCCGGTGGCCAAGGGCTTCCAGGAGCTCATCCCGCCCGAGGAGCCGCCCCCGGTCATCGCCCCGCCCTCCGCCACGGAGCAGGAGGTCAAGGTCGAGGACTTCAGCGGCGTCGGGAAGAGCGGCGGCGTGGCCGAGGGCGTGGAGACCGGCGTGCAGCAGAGCACGGTGGAGCGCACCGCCCCGCCCGACGAGGGCACCTACGAGCTGTCCGCGGTGGAGGAGATGCCCCGCGTGACCAACGCCGCCGAGTTCGGGCGCGCGCTGGAGCGCAACTACCCGCCGCTGGCCCGCGACGCCGGGCTGGAGGCCACCGTCACCGTGCGCTTCCGCGTCCTGGAGGACGGGCGCGTGGACCCCGAGAGCATCAGCATCGTGGACTCCACCAGCGAGCAGTTCAACGAGCCGACGCGGCGCGCGGTGACCCGCCTGCGCTTCCGCCCGGCCAAGGTGGGCAACCAGCCGGTGAAGGTGTGGGTGGACCAGCCGGTGCGCTGGACGCTGGCGCGGTAGCGGCGCGCCGACGCAGGGCCCCCGCCGCCGGCGGGGTTCGAGGCAGGCAGCAGGGCGGCGCGGCACCGGGCCGCGCCGCGGTGGAAGGAAGTCCAACTTTACCGAACGCGCAGGCGCGCTGAGGAGAACCCGAACGATGCAATTCTCGATCAAGGAGATCTGGGAGGACACCGGTACCATCAACCGGGCCATCGTGATCCTGCTCATCCTGATGAGCGTGGTCTCGCTGGCGGTGGCGGTGGCCAAGTGGCTGCGCTTCCGCGCCATGGCGCGCGCCACCAAGCAGTTCGCCCCGGCGTTCTCCAGCGCGCTGGAGAGCGAGAACATCCCGGAGGCCCTGGCCCTGGCGGACCAGTACCCCAAGAGCCACGTGGCCCGCGTGCTGGGCGAGTCGCTGCGCGAGGTGGCGCCGCTGCTGAACGATCCCCGCGCCGCCGGCGCCGCCATCCTGAGCGCCGAGCGCTCCGTGGAGCGCGAGCAGATCCTGCTGGCCAACGACCTCAAGAGCGGCCTGGGCCTGCTGGCCACCATCGGCGCCACCGCGCCGTTCGTGGGGCTGCTGGGCACCACGCTGGGCATCGTGAACGCCTTCATGGGCATGGCGCAGCAGGGCGGCGGCCTGGAAGCCGTGTCCAGCGGTATCGCCGAGGCGCTGATCGCGACGGCCATCGGCCTGATCGCGGCCATCCCGGCGGTGTGGCTGTACAACTACTTCACGGCGCGCCTGGACACGCTCTTCTCGGAGCTGGCCTACGCGGGCCGCGAGATGATCGACTGGATGATGACGCGCCAGGCCAAGCGCGACCTGGCCGGCGGCGCCACGCACACCTACGGGGACTGATCCATGGCGAGCAAGCTCGGCGGCGACGCCTCGTACGGCGGGTCGGCGGTGCCCAGGATGGCCGGCATCACCTCCGACGTGACCGCCGACATCAACGTCACGCCCATGATCGACGTGATGCTGGTGCTGCTCATCATCTTCATGGTGATCACCCCGTCGATGATCTTCGAGGCCAAGCTGCCCAAGGCCCGGATGTCCGCGCCGGAGAAGGAGGAGCGGGTCACGCTGGGCATCGACACCCAGGGCCGCTACTGGATCGAGGACGTGCAGAACCCCGGACCCATCCCGCTCAACCAGCTGGAGAGCCGGCTCAAGGAGACGTACGCGGCGCGCGGCAACCCCGACGACCACGTGCTCTACATGAAGGCGCACGACGGGGTGGAGTACTCCGTCGTGCTGAGCGCCATCGACGCCGCCCGCAACGCGGGGGTGCGCCGCATCGGCACCATCACCGAGCTGCCCAAGGGCGCGCGCATCACGCGGCAGTAGCGCACCCGGGCGTCCCCGGTCCGCCGCGCCCGGCCCCGCCGAGGGGCCGCGCGCGGGCACCGGCAACCGAAGGCAAGGAGGCGGTTCCCCATGGCAATGGGAGTAGGCGGCGGCAAGGGCGGCGCCATGAGCGACATCAACATGACGCCCATGATCGACGTGCTGCTGGTGCTGCTGATCATCTTCATGGTGGTGCAGCAGGGCCTGCAGCGCGGTCTGAGCGTGCAGGTCCCGCCGCCCAAGGAAGACGAGGAGGTGGCCCAGAAGCCGCCCGACGACCAGCAGATCGTGCTGGAGGTGGACCCGGGGCAGGTGTACCGGATCAACCGCCAGCCGGTGGCCGCGGCGGAGCTGGAGGGCAAGCTCCGCGAGATCTTCGCGGCGCGGCCCCGCAAGGTGATCTTCGTGAAGGGCGCGGAGAACATCACCTACGGCGACGTGATCCGCGCGGTGGACGCGTCGCGGGCGGCGGACATCACCATCGTGGGCCTGGTGCCCCGCCCCGAGGTGGGGCCGGCCACGACGAGGGTCGAGACCCCCGCGCCGTAAGCGGCGCGGAAAGACCGAAGCCGGCGGTCCCCCCACGGGGCCGCCGGCTTTTTTCGTCCCGCGTCAGAAGCGGGCACCGCCGCGCCGTTCCACCTGCGGACCCTGGACGCGAGGAGGAGCCGATGGCGATGGCACCGGGACGGGGGCGGGGAGGCCCCACGGCGGACATCAACATGACGCCGATGATCGACGTGCTGCTGGTGCTGCTGATCATCTTCATGGTGGTGCAGGCGGGGCTGCAGCGCGGCCTGGCCGTGCAGGTGCCGCCGCCCAGGGACGACGCGCCGGCCCCCGCGCAGCCGGAGGCGCTGGTGCTGGAGGTGCGGGCGGACGGGGCGTACGCGCTCAACCGCCAGCCCGTCGCGCGGGAGCGGCTGGCGGAGACGCTGCGCGGCGTGTTCGCGGAGCGCCCGCGCAAGGTGCTGTTCATCCAGGCCGCGGAGACGCTGACCTACGCGGACGTGGTGCGGGCGGTGGACGCCGGCCGCGCCGCCGGCATCGACGTGATCGGCCTGGTCCCCCGCACTTAGTTCCTCACGCAGAGACGCAGAGGACGCAGAGAAAAGAAGGGAGAAAAAAGAGGGAGGAGGACGCTCTGAGGCCGTCCTCCTCTCTCGTTTTGCAGTTCTCCGCGTCCTCCGCGTCTCTGCGTGAGGCTTCTACTCGAGTCCAAGATTTCGACGGAGCAGCGCGCCGGGATCGGGGTCGCGGCCCATGAAGCGGCGGAAGAGCACGGCGGGGTCCTCCTCGTCGCCGCGGCTCAGCACGGCGTCCACGAAGTCGCGGCCCGTCTGCGGGTTGAACAGCCCCTCGCGCTGGAAGCGGGTGAAGGCGTCGGCGTCCAGCACCTCGGACCACAGGTAGCTGTAGTACGCCGCCGCGTACCCCCCGGAGAAGATGTGCGTGAAGCTGGTGATGAAGTGGTCGCGCGCGAAGTCCGGGCGCGGCTGGAAGCGGCTCATCACCTCCTGCGCGCGCAGCACGGGGTCGCCGTCGCGCGCGGGGTCCCAGCGCACGTGCAGGTCCAGGTCCAGCGTGCCGAAGCTGAGCTGCCGCATCTGGAAGCTGGCGCCCATGAAGGTGCGCGCCGCCAGCATGCGCCGGTACAGCGCGTCGGGGATGGGCTCGCCCGTCTCCCAGTGCCGCGCGAACAGGTCCAGCGCCGGCCGCTCCCAGGTCCAGTTCTCCATGATCTGCGAGGGCAGCTCCACCCAGTCCGCCGGCACGCGCGTGCTCCCCAGCGCCGGCACCTCCACGCGCGAGAGCACGTGGTGCAGCAGGTGCCCGAACTCGTGGAAGACGGTCTGCACCTCGCGGTGGGTCAGCAGCGCGGGCCGCCCCCCCTCCGGCGGCGACAGGTTGGCCACCATCAGCGCCAGGTGCGGCTCCCACCCCCCCGGACGCGGCCCGCCGACGATCAGGCCGTTCATCCAGGCGCCGCCGCGCTTGGGCTCGCGCGGGAACCAGTCCGTGTAGAAGCCGCCCAGCCGCCGCCCCGCATCGTCCAGCACGTCGTAGCAGCGCACCTCCGGGTGCCACACCTGGTGCGACTCGCGCTCGACAACGGTGACGCCGAACAGGCGCCGCGACAGCTCGAATAGCCCCGCCAGCACCCCGTCCATGGGGAAGTACGGGCGCAGCGCCTCGGCGTCCAGCTCGAAGCGGTCCTGGCGGATGCGCTCCGCCACGTACGCCACGTCCCACGGCTCCAGCCGCTCCAGCCCCAGCGTGCCGCGCGCGTACGCCTCCAGCTCCGCCACCTCGCGCTCCCAGAAGGGCCGGGTGCGCGCGGCCAGGTCTTCCTCGAAGGCCACGGCCCGCGCGCCGGTGCCGGCCATGCTGTCCTCCAGCGAGTAGTCCGCGTAGTCGGCAAAGCCCAGCAGCGCCGCCAGCTCGCGCCGCAGCTCCAGGATGCGGCGCACCAGCGCGCGGTTGTCGTGCTCGCCGTCCGCGGCGCGGTTGACGTACGCCCGGTACATGCGCTCGCGCAGCTCGCGGCGCGCGGAGTACTGCAGGAAGGGCTGGTACGAGGGGAGCTGCAGGGTAAAGCGCCAGCCCTCGATTTCCTTGGCGGCGGCCGCGGCGCGCGCCTGCGCCCGGGCGCTCTCCGGCAGCCCCTCCAGCTCCGCCTCGTCGGTCAGCACCAGCTCGAAGGCGTTGGTGGAGTCCAGCACGTGGTTGGCGAACTCCGTGGCCAGCGTGGACAGCTCCACGCGCAGCGCCTCCACCCGCGTCTTGTCCGCCTCCGGCAGGTCCGCGCCCGCGCGCACGAAGGCCCGCACCACCTTCTCCAGGTGCCGCGCGTGCACGCCCGTGAGCTGCTTCGCGTCCTCCGTCTCCGCGTAGGCCTTGAAGGCGTGCCACAGGTCCGGGTTGAGGGGAATGCGGGCCTGGAACGCGCTGAACTCCGGCAGCACGGCCTCGTACGCCTCGCGCAGCTCCGTAGAGCTCATCACCGACACCAGGTGCGCGGCGGGGCGGATGACGCGGCCCAGCTTCTCGCCCATCTCCTCCAGCGCCTGCACGGTGTTGCGGTAGGTGCGAGGGCCGTCCAGGCGCACGATGGCGTCCAGCTCCGCCTCCGCGCGCGCCAGAGCGGCCCGGATGGCCGGGACCACGTGCTCCGCGCGGATGCGGTGGAAGGGGATGTCGGGGGTATCGGCCAGCAGCGGGTTGCCCGCGTGCTCCACTTGGGTCTCGGTCTGCGTCATCGGGTCGGGATCAGTCGTTTCCGCGCGGCCGCGCGCGGCGCAAAGATGGACGTCGCACGCGCCGGGCCATCAGGCGCCGTCGCGCAGGCGCCGGCCCGCGTACACGGCCACCGGCGAGCCGTCCGCCACCAGCGCGGAGCGCGGCGGCCCGGCCAGCGCCTCGGCGAAGCGGGGGCCGTAGAGCGCGGCCACGTCCGCATCGAGCGCGGCCTCGCGGGCGCGCCACACGTTCCAGCGCGGGTGCTCCACCCGGTACTCCACCGTGCCGCGGCGGCCGGCGGTGTATCCCCAGTAGTGCTCGGTGATGAACTCCTCCTCGGAGCCGGGCTCCAGCGGCCGCGCGGGGCCCTCCACGCGGGCGGAGACGGTGCACCATCGCCCCCGGTGACGCCACGCGTACTCCGCCGACCCGCCGGACGCCGCGTCCATGGCCACGCGGTGGCGCATGGGCAGGCGCACGTAGCTCTCGCCGTACGCCAGGTTGGCGATGGCCACCACCGCGGCCCGCGGCGCGATCTCGCGCACGAACACGACGCCGCGGCGCCACCCCTCCGGCCCGCGGCGCCGCACGTAGAAGCGCAGGTTGACCTCGTCGAAGTCGCGGTGCCCGGGGACGGGAACGCCCATCAGCCGGGTGCGCAGGAAGCGGAAGCCCACCACGCTGGCGTACGCCACGCCGTTCCACTCGTCCAGCTCCGTCCCCGCCGGCAGGGACGGCCGCAGCACGGCGGGGTCCACCGCGTAGCTCAGCATCACCAGCCAGCGCCACTCCGCGGTCAGGAAGCGCCGGCCGGGCGTCTCCGAGCCGGCGTGCTCCACCGTCAGAGCGAGTCCGCGCCCGCCCCGCCGGCCTGGCGGAGCTGCTCGGCGGCGTCGGCCTCGCGGGCGGCGGCGTCGCGCTCCGCCTGGTCGAGCCGCTGGTTGACGCGGTCGATGGCGCCCGCGCGGCCGGCCTCCGGCGCGGCGGGCGCCGGCGCGGTGGTGTCGAACGGCTCGGCCGTGGTCTCGTCCTTCTCCTCCGCGCCGCCGCCCCCGCAGGCGGCCAGGACGGTCAGGGCCAGCAGGGCGGGCAGGGAGCGCAGGCGCATCGGTCGGTCTCCGGCGTGGGGGGAACAGGGAGCGCGCAGGGCCAAAGGTACGGTCCCGCGCGCTCCTTTCGCCACGCGTGCGGCTCAGTAGCAGTAGTACGGGTCGCAGGTGCAGGGCCCGGTGCACCCGGACGGCATGGTCACCACGCACTCCCAGGCGCCGTCGCACGTCTGCCCGGCGCACGTGTAGGCGCAGGTGTCGTCGTCGCAGGTGTACTCGCAGGTGTTGCGGCAGGTGGCCTCGCAGGTGCCGTCGCAGCTCAGCCCGCCGCAGGTGTCCCAGCGGCAGGTGCCGTCGTAGCTGCCCAGGTGCGCGCGCACCGTCCCCCGGCCGTCCCGCGGGCCTGCGCTGGTGCTGAACGAGACCACCACCAGGTCCTCCAGGGAGAGCTTGAGCTTGTCCATGCGCGCCGCCTCGTGAGGGGGATGGAAGTGCCGCTCGCGCAAGTTACGGCGGGAGGGGTGATTGTCCAGTGCGCGGGCTCCTTGCGTGGCCCCGCGCGGCGGTCTATCCTGCGCCCCGCAACCCACACGTGAACCGCGACGGATCCTTCCCATGCGCTCCCGACCTTTTGCCGTTGCCGGCGCCGCGCTGCTGGCGCTGGCCGCCTGCGGCCCGCAGTACGCCCCGACCACCGACAGCCCGCCGCCCGCGCCGGAGCCCGGCGCCCCGCGCGTGGCCGTCACGGTGCAGTCCGACATCGACGCGCGGCTGGCCAAGTACACCACCGTCCGCCTGACCAGCGACCTCTCCAGGCTCACGGAGAACGAGCGGCGGATGCTCCCGCTGCTGATCGCCGCGGCGCGGGAGATGGATGCCGTGTTCTGGATGCAGGCGTCCGGGCCGCGCGAGCAGGTGCTGGCCGGCATCTCCGACCCGCGCTACCGCCGGTTCGTGGAGATCAACTACGGCCCGTGGGACCGGCTGGACGGCAGCAGGCCGTTCGTGCCCGGCGCCCCGGCCCGGCCGGAGGGGGCGCGCTTCTACCCGGCGGACGTGACCAAGGCGGAGGTGGAGGCGGAGATCGCCCGCGGCGGCGCGCGCGCGGACTCGCTCAAGAGCCTGTACACGGTAGTGCGGCGCGGCGCGGGCGGGCGGCTGTACGCCATCCCCTACTCCGTGGAGTACGCCGCCCACTTCCAGCGCGCCGCCGGCTACCTGCGCCAGGCCGCGCAGCTCGCGGAGGACCCCGGTCTGCGCACCTACCTGACGCTGCGGGCGGACGCGCTGCTGACGGACAACTACCAGCCGAGCGACCTGGCCTGGCTGGACATGAAGAACAACACCGTGGACGTGGTGATCGGCCCCATCGAGAACTACGAGGACCAGCTCTTCGGCTACAAGGCCGCGGCGGAGGCGTACGTCCTGATCAAGGACCAGGAGTGGAGCCGCCGCCTGGCGCGCTACGCGGCGCTGCTGCCCGCGCTGCAGCGCGGCCTGCCGGTGCCGGAGCAGTACAAGCGCGAGACGCCGGGCACGGACAGCGACCTGAACGCCTACGACGTGGTCTACTACGCGGGCGACAGCAACGCCGGCTCCAAGACCATCGCCATCAACCTGCCCAACGACGAGCAGGTGCAGCTCCAGAAGGGCACGCGCCGCCTGCAGCTCAAGAACGCGATGCGCGCCAAGTTCGACCGCATCCTGATGCCCATCTCGGAGATGCTGATCGCGCCGGACCAGCGCCGCCACATCACCTTCGACGCGTTCTTCGGGAACACCATGTTCCACGAGGTGGCGCACGGGCTGGGCATCAAGAACACGCTGGCGGGCGGCACCGTGCGCGAGGCGCTCAAGGAGCAGGCGAGCGCGCTGGAAGAGGGCAAGGCGGACGTGCTGGGGCTGTACATGG
>DASTLD010000306.1:0-13770 GCA_035715345.1 Longimicrobium sp. | reverse complement strand
CATGACCGGCGTCTCCCCCGGCGCCCGCGCCGCGATGGAGCGCGTGGCGCGCGAGTGGCGCCAGGTGCTGGACGGGGCGCTCTAGGGCTCACGCGGAGCCGCGGAGGACGCGGAGCAAAAGCCCCTCCCCCGAAGTTGGGGGAGGGGTTTGGGGAGGGGGCCTCCCGCGGTCGAGGGGCACTCCGCCCGGACGCACGGAATCAAGCGATCAGGAGATGGCGATGCGGAGCTCGGTCGCGGGGAAGGTGGTGCTGGTCACCGGGGCGGCGCGTGGGATCGGCGAGGGGCTGGCGCGGGAGCTGGCGGCGCGGGGGGCGCGGCTGTCGCTCGTGGGGCTGGAGCCGGAGCGCCTGGCCGCGCTCGCGGGCGAGCTGGGGCCCGGCCACGCCTGGTTCGAGGCCGACGTCCGCGACCAGCCCTCGCTCGACGCGGCGGTCGCCGGCACGGTGCGGGAGCTGGGCGGCATCGACGTGGTGGTGGCCAACGCGGGCATCGCCAACAACGGCACCGTGGCGGTGACGCCGGTGGAGGCGCAGGTGCGCGTCATCGACGTCAACATGGCCGGCGTGATCCGCACCGTGAGCGCCACGCTGCCGCACGTGACGGAGCGGCGCGGCTACTACCTGCTGCTGTCGTCCGCGGCGGCGGTGGCGGCCATGCCGGGGCTGGCGGCGTACGCGGCGTCCAAGGCGGGGGTGGAGTTCTTCGGGAACGCGCTGCGGCTGGAGCTGGCGCACAGGGGCGTGGGCGTGGGGCTGGCGCACCCGGCCTGGATCGACACGGACCTGGTGCGCGACCAGCAGCGCGACCTGGACGCGTTCAACCGCATGCTGCGCAGCCTGCCGGGGCCGTTCGGCACCGTGACGCCGCTGCGCGACTGCGTGGAGGCGCTGGCGGATGCCATCGAGCGGCGGCGGCGGAAGGTGTTCGTGCCGCGCTCCATCGGCGCGTTCGCGGCGTTCCGGCAGCTCCTGGCCAGCCCCCTCGCGGAGAAGGGCATCGCGAAGCGCGCCGCCGTCATCCTCCCCCGGCTCGAGCGGGAGGTGCAGGCGCTCGGCCGCTCGTTCGGCGAGCACAGCATGGGCTTCAAGGCGCAGCCGGAGGTCGGCGCGACGCCGATGGGGTCAGCGGGGAACTAGAGCGCGAAGGGAGCGGGATGCAGACGACCGCAGGCGGGCATCGTCGTAGGGAGTGGCCGCCGGCACGGGGGCCCCGGCGATTGAAATCGCGGCTACGAAAACGTGATGTCGGCCTTCGCCGACGGGTCCGGCGCCATCCCGGTATTTCGTGCACGCACGCCGGCCACGCGTAGACGTTCTCCCCCTCTCCGCGCGCCTCGTGCGCAGGTCCTGACGAAGCACGGAGGTTGGCGGGCGCGGGGGGAGGGGGCCGGGGGGTGGGGCCCCGCGCAGACCTCCGCCTGCATCAGATCACTGCGCCGGCGCCGTCTCCAGCCGGATGCGCCGCAGCTCGCGGATGCGGCCGTTCTCCATCACCCCTTCCACCAGCTCGGGGCCCACGAGCGCGAAGATGCGGCCCTGCACGAAGATGGGCAGCGCGTAAGCGTAGTGGCCGCACGACGGGCATTCGGTGCCCGGCGGAACCGTCGCGGCCAGCTCGCCGGCCTGGCTGAGGCGGAACCCTTCGTTGCGCAGGAACAGCACGGACGCCGTGGCGCCGTAGTTGGAAAGCGCGACGCCCACGATGCCGCGGTCCTCGTCCTCGGGGTGATAGAAGACGGCGTGCGCGTCGATGTCCCCCGTCCAGCGCCCGGGCCGTGCAAAGGGCTCCGACGCCGCCGCGGTGTCGCCCAGGCGGACCGGGTAGTAGTGCAGGCTGTCCGGCGACTCGCCCGTGACCAGCGCGCCGGCGCCCATCGCCTCGATGCCGAGCAGCCCGTCGTACTGGCCCGGCGGAAGCGGCAGCGGGACGGGGTTGGTGGCGCCGTCGCGGCGCGCGGCAAAGACGCGGCCCTTCTCCAGCGTGCCACGGTGGTTCAGGCCGCTGTCCACGCCGTAGAGCACCCAATCGCCCACGAACCGGTTGTGGAACGTGCCGGGGCCCGCGACCGGGAGCGCCGTGTACGCCCCCGGCGGCGCCGTGAGGGAGCCGTCGCCGAAGGACGCCAGCGGCACGCGCAGCAGCGTGGCGCGCAGCAGCACGTCCAGCCGTCCGTCCGCCGTCTCCGCGAAGGACCGCGCATTCTCCGGGAGGCCGGTGATGCCGAGCGCGGTCGGCACGCCGCCATCCAGCGGAATGCGGTAGATGGCGAAGCGGTCGTGGGGGTTGGCGGTGCTGCTGTCCGGGCGCTGGAAGGCGTGGACGTACACCGCCGTGCGCGACACGTGGTGCGCCACGGGCTCCGGCGCGTAGACCACCGTCGCGCGGCAGTCCAGCTCGCCGCCCGCGGGGTCGCAGACGGTGACGACGTGGAACGTGGTCTCGTCGTCCGCGCGCATGCGGCCGCTGGGGCGGAAGATGTCGGCCGGCGCTGCCAGCGGGCGCCAGGTGGTGTCGCCCGCGGGGTGCGTGCGGCGCACGGCCGGCAGCAGCAGGGGGATGGCCGCCGTGTCGCGCGCCCAGAAGCCGATGGGCGTGTAGACCACCAGCTTCCCGTCCACCAGGCGGAACGAGGAGCCTCCCTCCCGCACCGTCCGGCGGTTGGCGCGGAGCTGGTAGGTGCCGGTCGGGGTGATCTCCCCCGCCTCGCCCAGCCGCCACAGCTCCACGTCCATCTCGTCCCACCCCCCGCCGATGCCCATCACCATGTCGCCCGCGGCCAGGATGGACCGGCCGCCGGCCTCCACGCTGCCCGCCGGCGCCAGCGCCCCACCGCCGATGCGCACGGCGTTCAGGCGGCCGCCCACCAGCGCGAGCAGGTGGCCGCGCGTGGCCTTGACGATCCCCGGCTCGTGCACCCCGGCGAGATCGATCGCATCCACCGGCTCTCCGCGCGGCGGTGGGCGGCCCAGCGGCGGGGGCTCCACCGGTTGCGGCGCTTCGGACAGCGGCGGGTTCCGGCGGATGTACGCCTCCCAGTCGCGCAGCATCCGCCGCTGGTAGCGCATGAACGCCTCGTCGCTCCCGAACCGCGTCAGCGTGGGGGACGCGCCGGGAGCGGGTGATACATCAGCTTCCTGGTGCGTAGCGCAGCCGGCGAGCGGCGCAAGCAAACACGCCGCCACGGCGGTGTGGGCAAAAGAGCGGAGCATGGGACGGGTGAGCGGGAGAGGTAATAAACGCGGTGGGGACACAGATAGCGTCCCCGCCTCCGCCGCGAAAGCTCCCGTCGGTGATTACCTGCGAATCTGGCGCAACCAGCCGACATCAAGCAGCGAAATTGTACACGCCACCTCTCGCGACAAACCGATCCATGTAGAACGCCACCTGCGACCATGCCGCATCGACGCCCACCTCCAGAATTGGACGCGTGTAGCGGTATCCGCCGCTCACGTTGTCGTAGAACCGCCCTGCGGGATCGACCATGGCGTAACTGCCGCGCATGTCGTCGTTATCCTCCGGCACGATACGTATGCCATCTGTCTCTAGGTGGTAATGACGCTGTACGAACGCTTCGAACTCGTCAGCCGAACAGAGGAACGGCTCCACCTTCCCGCTGTTCTGTCCCTGTACGGGCAACACCCGCATGATCTTCCAGCGCTCCGGAGCGAGTGTAGCAACAAATCCCGACATGTCCTCGGCCACGTTCGCGGATGTAACCACCGTGTTCAGCTTGAGCCGCATCCCGGCGCCGCGCACAGCCTGGCCCAACTCCAGGTACCGGTCTGCAGGAATCACCCGCGTTCCCTGAACCGCGCGGCCTAGCTCGAGAAGCGTAAGGGAGCTTGCGCTGTCGATGCTGAGGGTGACCCAGTCGAGATGTTCTGAGAGGAGGGGCATCAACTCCTCCAATCGGCTTCCATTCGTGATCAGCATCGTACAGGCACCCGCATCTTTCGCGGTCCGGACGAGATCGGGCAGCCACCGGCACAGCGTGGGTTCCCCGCCTGCGAAGGACACCTTCCGAAATCGCGAGGCGAGCTGCTGGACTACCTCAATGGCCTCTTCCCGGGAAAGGTGGCCGCGGGGCAGGAGGGAACGCACGTCGTGGAACGGTGCGAAGCAGAAATGGCAGCGCATGTTGCACGGCGCCCAGAGGTGATAGTTCACCGTCTCCGGGAACGAGGTTGGCCCGGCCCCAAGGCCATCAGGAAAGGCTGCGCTTGGATTGGGGGAACCGATGATTCGGACGACGGGGAGAGCTGTAACTGCTTTGTCGGGTGTCATACGACTAGCGTAGAGAGCGCGGCGAGGCCTTGTCCGTTACGCCGGGCTTCCCAGAACCCGGCATCAGGGCCGCGTGCGTGATACGCAGGTCAGAAGCAGTTTGTGTCAGTGGGTGAGCGCCACTTCTTACGTGCGGGACTGCGCATGATGCAACCGCGCGTCCACGGCGTAAACCGTTACCCACGCTGGATATAGGCCAAAATATCCGTTGTCCTCCGCCGCCGTGCCGCCGGATATTGACCAGACCGTTTGATGTGCCACCAGGGAGCTTCCGCGGGAGACACGATCATGGACACGGACATCGACCCCATCCGCGAGCGGTACCGCACGCACACGCAGATCCGGGAAGGGGGCGCGCTGGGCAACCTGGCCGAAGGTATCGAGATCGAGACCCACAACATCCCGACGCGGCTCATCGCCTGGCCGGGCAACGGCTTCCAGACCATGAGCGTGCACGTGCTGACCGTGCCTCCCGGCCAGAAGAGCGACCGCTGGACCTACGACATGGCGGAGGAGGCCATGGTCTGCTTCAAGGGCAAGGGCAGCGTTCTCGTGCACGGCAAGTCGGTCAAGGTGGAGCCCGGCGACATCGCCTACTATCCGGCCGGCGTGGACCGGGAGCTGGACAACCGCAACGGCAAGGAAGATTTCGTGGTGGTCACCTGCATCACCCCCCCGCAGTTCGACCTGTACGAGCCGGACGGCTTCTACGACGCGACCAACAAGGTGATGAACTTCGGGGCCATCGAGTACGCCAAGATGAACGTCAAGCGGGTGGAGCTGGCCGCGGACAACGAGATGGCCTACCACGACGCCAACCCCGACTACCGCGCCTGGAAGCTGACCAACGACGAGATCTGGAAGAAGGGCGCGCTGTTCAACGCGTTCCGCGGCGGCGAGCTCAAGGGGCTGGTGGAGGGCGGCCAGGCCGGCGGAGGCAAGTCGTCGATGCTGCTCATCCTGTTCGCGGGATTCGGCACCGGCAACACCGGGTTCAACTTCGCCTGCATGACGCCGGGGATGACGGCGGACATCCACACCCACCCCGTCTCGGACGAGTGCGTCATCAACTGGTGGGGCGGCAACCCCGTCTGGCTGGGCGACGGCTGGCACCAGTCGCACTCGTACGACTGCGTGCTCGCGCCGTCCGGCGTGCGGCACGGGGCGCTGATCCCCCGCGACGCGAAGGACTACCTGCTGGTAGGCGGGATGGCGGCGCCCCCGCAGCTCGACCTGCTGATCAACAGCGGCTACTACGAGGACGGGAGGTTCGACCGGCCATCGTTCACGTACCTGGCCGTGCCGGAGGACAGCTCGGGGACCGTCGTGGCGGACGACTGAGGCGCGGCGGCGGCGGCCGGGCCGGACCACACCCGGTCCCGGCCCGCGCGGCGGCACGTTCCCCTGGCACGCGCGCGCGCGGGAATGCACTATGGACGCGGCACCCGTCCGCATCTCCCGACCACGCACGCGAGGACCACCATGAGACGCATTGCCGCACTTGGCCTGCTGCTGCTGGGGCTTACGCTGCCCGCCGCGCCCGCGCGGGCGCAGCAGGAGCAGGAGGACCCGTTCCTGTGGCTGGAAGAGGTGGAGGGGCAGCGCGCGCTGCAGTGGGTGGAGGCGCGCAACCGCGCCACCATCGCGGAGCTGGAGGCGCACCCCGCCTACCAGCCCATCTACCAGCGCACGCTGCATATCCTCAACAACCGCGACCGCATCGCCTTTCCCAGCATCCTGGGCGACCGCCTCTACAACTTCTGGCAGGACGAGCGCAACCCGCGCGGCGTCTGGCGGCGCACCACCTGGGAGTCGTACCTGGGCGGCAGCCCCGCCTGGGAGACGGTCATCGACGTGGACTCGCTCGCGAAGGCGGAGAGCGTGCCCTGGTCGTTCGCGGGCGCCAGCTGCCTGCCGCCGGAGTACCGCCGCTGCCTGGTGCGCCTGAGCCGCGGCGGCGCCGACGCCGTGCAGGTGCGCGAGTTCGACGCGGCGGAGCGGCGTTTCGTGGAGGGCGGCTTCTTCCTGCCGGAAGGCAAGCAGAGCGTGGCCTGGCGCGGCCCGGACGCGGTGCTGGTCGCCACCAACTTCGGCGAGGGGACCATGACGGAGTCGGGCTACGCGCGCGTGGCCAAGCTCTGGCGCCGCGGCACGCCGCTCTCCGCCGCCGTCACGCTGTTCGAGGGGCAGCCCAAGGACGTTTCGGTGTCGGTGGGGATGATCCGCACCGCGACGCGCACGTACCACGGCGTCTGGCACCGCCCCAGCTTCTTCCAGAGCAGCCTGCACCTGCTGGACGGCGACGAGCTGATCAAGGTGGACCTGCCGATGGACGCGGACCCCTACCTGGTGCGCGACCAGCTCGTCGTGTACCTGCGCGCGCCGTGGGAGGTGGGCGGGCGCACCTTCCCGGCCGGCTCGCTGGTGGCGGCGGAGCTGGACGACTTCATGGAGGGCGAGCGCGACGACATCGAGCTGGTGCTGCAGCCGGACGCGCGCTCCACCATCCGCGGGGTCAGCGCCACGCGCGACTACCTGCTGGTCAGCATGCTCAACAACGTACGCGGCGAGCTGCGGCGCTTCCGCCACGAGGGCGGCCGCTGGGTGGGCGAGAAGGTGCCCGCGCCGGAGCTGGGCAACGTGGGCGTGGCGGCCACCTCGCCGCTGGACAACCGCTTCTTCTTCAGCTACAGCGGCTTCACGCAGCCCACCACGCTCTACCTGGGCGACGCGGACGGCGACGTGCGCGAGATCCGGCGCATGCCGGAGATGTTCGACGCCGCCAACCTCACCACCGAGCAGTTCGAGGCGACATCGAAGGACGGCACGCGCATCCCCTACTTCGTGGTCCGCCGGTCGGGCGCGCCGCTGGACGGGAACGCGCCCACGCTGCTGTACGCGTACGGGGGATTCGAATCGCCCGAGGTGCCGGCGTACAGCGCGACGGTGGGCAGTGCGTGGCTGGAGCGCGGGGGCGTGTACGTGCTGGCCAACATCCGCGGCGGCGGCGAGTTCGGGCCGCAGTGGCACCGCGCCGGGCTCAAGGAGAACCGCCAGCGCGTGTACGACGACTTCATCGCCGTGGCGGAGGACCTGGTGGCGCGGCGCATCACCACGCCGCGGCGGCTGGGCATCATGGGCGGCAGCAACGGCGGGCTGCTGGTGGGCGTGGCCTTCACGCAGCGGCCGGAGCTGTTCAACGCGGTGGTGGCGCAGGTGCCGCTGCTGGACATGCGGCGCTACAACCGGCTGCTGGCGGGGGCCAGCTGGATGGCGGAGTACGGCAACCCGGACGTGCCGGAGGAGTGGGCGTACATCAGCCGCTACTCGCCGTACCAGAACCTGCGCGCGGGGCAGAAGTACCCGCGGGTGCTGTTCTACACCACCACGCGCGACGACCGCGTGCACCCGGGGCACGCGCGCAAGATGGCCGCGAAGATGGAGGCGATGGGCTACCCCATCTACTATTTCGAGAACACGGAGGGCGGCCACGGCGCCGGCGTCACCAGCGAGCAGCGGGCGCGCATGTACGCCGTCATCTACACCTACCTCCTGAAGCAGCTCGCGGACTGAGGGGCTGAAAAGCCGCACGCGGAGACGCGGAGGACGCGGAGAGGTTTTCTCCCGCGTCCTCCACGTTTTCGCGGGCTATTCCGTCCACATCACGACCTTTAACGCGAGGAAGGGGCAGGATTGTTGCAGCGCCCGCGGACCCCGTTTTTCTCTCCTCTCACCCGTATCGCAGGAGGACGACATGAGGAGATCCGCCATACTTTTCGCCGCGGCGCTGGGACTCGTGGGAGGGCTCGGCGCGGAGGCGGCCGCCGGGTCACACGACGGCGGAGAAGCCCCGCTGCTGCGGCGGCAGGTGCTGACCGGCGACGTGGTGGTGCAGCGCTCCGCCGCCAGCGCGGACGTGGTGGTGGTGGTGGACGGGGGGGCGAACGGCGAGGCCGCGGACGGCATCGCCAACCGCGTGTTCGTCCTGCAGCGCGAAGGCGCGCCCGCGGGTGACGGCGTGCTCCGCTACCCGGGCGCGCGCGTCCTCTTCGACCATGGCAACATCCTCGTGGCCCCGGCGGACGGCAGCCCGGCGGTGGGCCTCTTCCTGGCGGGGCGCGAGGCGCTCTCTCCCGCCGCGGCGTCGTTCCTGGGCACCACGCCGGTCGGCGACCGCTGGACGGGGCACGGGATCTCGCTGCGGAGCGGCGTGGTGCGACTGGATGCGGCCGGGCTCTCGGCGGCCACCCTGCAGCGCGTCCTGACGAGCTGCGGGTCGAGCACGGCCAGGGACGGCGCGGCAAAGGCGGCCGGGAAGGCACGCCCCTGCCCCGGCGGCGGCAGCACCGACTGCACCAACTCGACGTGCCAGCCCCTCTGCATCGAGGGCTACACGGCGTGCTGCGACTGCAGCCCCGATCCGAACAACTGCAAGTGCAGCTGCGTCCGGTTCTGACGCACGGCTGAGGGAAAGAAAGAAATCACGCGGAGGACGCAGAGGTTGAACGGAGAGGACGCAGAGAACTTCCCTTCAGTTCCTCTGCGTCCTCTCTTTTCAACCTCTCCGTTCTCCTCTGCGTGATTTTTCCATCAGTTGTGCGCCGCGTAGGCCCGTGCGTGCGTGACCTCGACCGCGATGCGGGCCCCGGGCTCCACGCCGTGCAGCAGGCTGCTGCGCCGCGGGAACTGCGCGAAGAGCGGACCGGCGCCGTCCAGCTCCGCCTCCACCCGCACCCGGTCGCCCAGCGGCAGCACGCGGCGAACGGTGGCCACCCCGGCGTCGCTCAGCCAGAACTTGAGGTCGTAGCCGCGGATCACCAGCCGCGCCGGCGTGCCCTCGGCGATGCCCTCCACCGGCACCTGCAGCGCCCCGGCGTGCGCCCGGCCCCCGCGGACCACGGCGTCCAGCGTGTTGACCTCGCCCACGAAGCGGGCCACGAACTCCGTGGCCGGCTCGTCCAGCACCTCCGCGGGGGTGCCCGCCTGCTCCAGCCGCCCGCCCTGGATGAGCAGCACCCGGTCCGCCAGGGCGAACGCCTCCGCCTGGTCGTGGGTCACGAACAGCGACGTGACGTGCACCTCGTCGTGCAGGCGGCGCAGCCAGTGGCGCAGCTCCTCGCGCACCTTGGCGTCCACCGCGGCGAACGGCTCGTCCAGCAGCAGCAGTCGGGGACGCGGCGCCAGCGCGCGGGCCAGGGCCACCCGCTGCCGCTGCCCGCCGGAGAGCTGGCTGGGCAGCCGCCCCTCGAAGCCGTGCAGCCCCACGATGCGCAGCAGCTCGTCCGCGCGCGCCCGCCGCTCCGGCGCGGCCACGCCCTGCACCCGCAGGCCGAACTCCACGTTCTCCTGCACCGTCAGGTGGCGGAAGAGGGCGTAGTGCTGGAAGACGAAGCCCACGCGCCGCTCGCGCGCGTGCACGTGGTCGACAGCCTCTCCATCCAGGTGCACGGAGCCGCTGTCCGCCTGCTCCAGCCCGGCGATGATGCGCAGGATGGTGCTCTTGCCGCCCCCGGACGGCCCCAGCAGCGCCACCAGCTCGCCGCTGGCCACCTCGAAGGTGACGTCGTCCACGGCCACGAACGAGCCGAAGCGCTTGTTCAGGTGCTCAACCCGGATTCCCATCGCGTACCTCCGTGGTGTGGCGCCGCACCGCCTGCAGGGCGAGCAGCAGCAGCATGCTGGCGGCCGCGAGCAGCGCCGCCGTTCCGTACGCGGCCGCGGTGTTGCGCTCCTCGGCCGCGGCGTAGATGAAGGTGGTGGCCGTCTGCGTGCGCCCGCTGATGGCGCCGCCGACGACCAGCACCGCGCCGAACTCGCCCAGGGCGCGCGCGGCGGTCAGCGTCAGCCCGAACGTCAGGCCCCGCCGCACGTTGGGCAGCGTCACGCGCCAGAAGGTCTGCCAGGGCGTGGCGCCCAGCGTGGCGGCCGCCTCCTCGTCGCCCGTACCCAGCTCCTCCAGCACGTGGCCCACCTCGCGGATGGTGAACGGCAGCGTCACCAGCAGCGTGCAGATCACCATCCCCGGAAAGGCGAAGGCCACGCGGATGCCGCTGGGGCGCAGCAGCGGGTCCAGCCAGCCGCTGCGGCCAAAGAGCAGCAGCACCGCCAGGCCCGCCATCACCGGCGACAGCGCCAGCGGCAGGTCCACCAGCGCGTCCAGCAGCCGCCGGCCGGGAAAGCGGTGGCGCACCAGCACGATGGCCCCCGCGATGCCCAGCGTCCCGTTCACGGCCAGGGCAATGCCCACCAGCAGCAGCGAGTTGACCAGCGCGGACATCCCCTCCGGCGCGGCCAGCGCCCGCACCGCCTCGCCCGCGCCGGCGCGGACGGCCTCGACCACGAGGGCGGCCAAGGGAAGGACCAGGACGAGCCCCAGGTAGACCAGCACGGCGGCCGTGACCGCCATCCCCCCGATGCGGTTCCAGCGGATGCGCCGGCGCGGCGGCCGGACGATGGCCGGCACCATGACGCGCGTGGGGGCGCCGGCGCCGATGACCGGCGCCCGCTTTCGCCCCTCCCCCGAAGTTGGGGGAGGGGTTGGGGAGGGGGCCTCCGCGGTTGCGGCGATACCGGCTGGACGATCCGACCCTTCTTCCTCGGCGGCCTCATCGCCCTCGCTGGTGCGCAGCTCAAGCATGGCGGCCTCGCAGCGCGCGGGTGGCGAAGGACAGCGCCAGCGCGACGGCCAGCAGCACCAGCGACACCGCGGCCGCCGCCTCGGGCGCGCCGCTCTCCACCTGTCCGAAGATCTGCACCGGCGCCGTCAGCGTCTGGAACGGGACGTTGCCGGAGACGACGACGATGGAGCCGAACTCCGCCACCGCCCGCGCGAACGTCTGCAGCGCGCCCGCGATGATAGCCGGCAGCAGCGGCGGCAGGACCACGCGGGTAAAGGTGCGCAGGCTGCCCGCGCCCAGCGTCTGGGCCGCCTCCTCTTCCGCCGGGTCCAGCTCGCGCAGCACCGGCTCCACGGAGCGGACCACCAGCGGCAGCGTCACGAAGAGCAGCGCCAGGATGATCCCCGGCGCGGCGAAGGCGATGGGAACGCCGTGCGCCGCCGCCCATCCCCCCAGCGCCGTCTGCGGGCCGAAGAGGAGCACCAGCATGATGCCCGTCACCAGCGTGGGGATGGCGAAAGGCAGGTCCACCAGCGCGGAGAGGATGCCGCGCCCACGGAACCTGCCGCGCACCAGCACCCACGCGGTCGCCGTCCCCATCACCCCGTTCACCACCGCGACCAGCGCCGACGTCCACAGGGTGCGCACCAGCGCGTCCACGGCCGCGGGCTGGGTCACGTATCCCCAGAACGCGGCCGGGCCGTGCGACACGCCCTTCCACGCCAGGGCCGCCAGCGGCAATGCCACCAGCAGCCCCAGGTGCAGGGCCACCACGCCGCGGAGGGCCGTGCTTCCGCCCCCCGCGGCCACCGCCCGGGCGCTCACCGCGCCAGGCGCGCGCTGGCGCGGTCGAACGCCTGCCCCTGCGCGAACAGCGTCTGCGTGACCCGCGGCCAGCCGCCCAGGTCGCGGATGGTGAACAGGTCCTGCACCGGCGCAAAGTTGCCCGCCACGCGCGCCCCGACCTGCTCGTCCACCGGGCGCAGGCCGTACTCGGAGAACATCTGCTGCACCTCGGGCGTGCCCAGGAAGGCCACGAACGCCTCCGCCACGTCGCGCACGCCGTGCTTGTCGGCGTACTCGTCCACCACGGCGGCCGGGTTCTCGATCAGGATGGTGGAGCGCGGCGTCACGTAGTCCATCGCCTTGCCCGCCTTGCGCGCCACCAGCACCTCGTTCTCGTAGGTGATGATGGCGTCGCCCACGCCGCTCTCGTAGGTCAGCATGGACTCGCGCGCGCCCTTGTCCATCACCCGCACGCGCCGGACGACGTCGCCCAGCAGCGCCTCCGCGGCGGGGGCGCCGGGCTGCCCGCGGCCCGTCTGCCCGCGGAGCTGCGCGCCGTACAGCGCGGCCACGTTCCACATGGCCCCGCCGCTGGTCTTCGGGTTGGGCGTCAGCACCTCCACGTCGGGGCGGGTCAGGTCGGTCCAGTCCTTCACGTTCTTGGGATTGCCGGGGCGCACGCCGATGACCACCACCGAGCGCGTGACCATCCCCCCGTGGGCGCCGGCCTTCCAGTCGCGGGTGATGAGGCCGGCGTCCACCAGCGTCTGGATGTCGGGCTCCAGCGATAGCGCCGCGACGTCCGCCTCGAAGCCCTCCTTGATGGCGCGGGCCTGGGCGCCGCTGCCCAGGTAGCTCTCCTGGAAGCGCACCTCCTGGCCCGTCTTCTCCTTCCACATCTTCTGGAAGGCGGGGATGATGCGCTCGCCGTACACCTCGCGCGGCGTGGTGTAGGCGCCCAGCACCAGGGTGCGGACGGCGCCGGCCTTGGGCGCCCCGGCGGTCTCCGCGCGGGCGCTGTCGCCGCAGGCGGCCGCGGATGCGGCGGCCAGCACGACGAGCGCGGCGCGGGCAGCGAACCGAATCCCCCGCCCCCGGATGTCATCCTGAGGGAGCGCGTGCGCCGGCCCCGAGGAATGCGCCACCGTCCGGCGCGCGACCGAAGGATCTTCCGTGCGATGCGCACGGGCCGGCTGGCGCGCGCTGGTCCACGCCCGTGCGCAGGCGGGCAGGATCCTTCGGTCGGCGCCACGGTTTGCCGCGGAGGCGGAGGCCGGCGCGGCGCCTCCCTCAGGATGACAACGATGGGTCGTGTGCATAGTCGAATATCCGGTGGAGGCTCAGAAGTAGACCTGCAGGCGGGTGACGATGACGTTCTCATCCACGCGGGCGGCGGCGCCGTCGGCGGGGTCGAACGACGTGCGCTCGTAGTTGACCAGCGCGCGGACGGCGCGGTTCAGGTACCAGTTGACGCCGGCGCCGTACGCCGTGGCGCGGCGCATGGAGCGCGCGGGGTCCGCGAAGGTGGGGAACGTGTTCGCGTCCACCTCAAGGCCCGTGGCGCGCGCCACCAGCTCCAGCGCACCCCAGCCGCCGCCGCGCGGGTCCAGCGGCCGGCGCGGCACGACGCCCTTCGTGGAGGCGGGCTCGCCGGTCAGGACGAACGAGGCGGTGGCGTTGTAGGCGGTGTTGGTCAGCGTGCGGCTGTCCTCCGCGCGGCGCACCTCGGTCTCCACCCGGACGTACTCGCCCAGCAGGCCGAAGGGGCCGACGTACCAGTAGCCCTGCGGGCTGACGCGGCGGCGGGCGCCGTCGGCCACCACCGTGTTGGCCTCGGTGGCGTCGCCGCGGAAGCGGAAGAAGGTCTCGCGGCCGCCGGTGCGGAAGCTGGGCAGCCCGGGCGCGGCCAGCGTGCCCTCGCTGCTCCCCGTCGTCGCGGCGATGCCCAGGCCCAGGCCCTTGAGGAACGACGGGCCGCTGGTCTTGAACGGCGTGGCGAACACGCGCGCTGCCAGGTCCTTGCCGTCGCTGGTGTCCAGGTCGTCGCTGGCGCCGTCCGTGGTGCCGTTGAAGAAGCCGA
>DASTLD010000305.1:0-17392 GCA_035715345.1 Longimicrobium sp. | reverse complement strand
CGTGGAGCCGCGGCGACGGCCCGGTGCTGTACACGCGCATCGTGCGCAACGGCCTGGGTGACCCGGTCCTGGTCCGCCCGCCCACCACCGTGTACGCGGACTCGTCGGTGGAGGCGTTCCGCGCCTACCGGTACGTGCTGCGCTCGCAGAACGCCGTGGGCATCTCGGCGGATTCCGCGGTCGTGACCCTGGTGGCGGGGATGCCGAACGCCGCGCCGCCGCAGGTGACCACGGACTCCGCCCGCGTGATCGGGCAGCGGCTGATGGTGTGGGGAACCGTCAAGTCCAACGTGATCCCCACCCGCTATTCCGCGGAGTGGAAGACGGTGCCGGAGATGACCGGCATCGGCCGCAGCAAGGCCGGCGGCGTCATCGAGGACACGCTGCTTCACCACGTGGCGGTGGCGCTGCCGGTGGAGGCGGAGGGCACCTACTACGCGCGGCTCTCCGCCAGCAACCCCATGGGCTCCGCGCAGGGCCAGGTGCGCTCCGCGCAGCTCGTGCGGCCCAGCGTGCCGCAGGACTTCGACGCCTTTGCCCGCGCGGACGGGACGGTGGAGGCCGGGTGGACGTACGACGGGCCGTCCGTGACCTCCTGGCGGCTGCTGCGGCGCCCGCTGGGCACGGAGGCGTGGACGCTGGCGCGCACCGGCGTGGGCAGCACCGTGCGCGTGCTGACGGACTTTGCCTACGACGTGAACGTCGACACCTGGGAGTGGATGGTGCAGGCCTGCGCGGGCGTGCTCTGCACCCCGTCCGCGGTGGACCAGGTCTCCGGCCTGCGCCTGCTGCCGCCGGAAGACCTGCACACCACCTCCGTGGCCCCCGGCGCGGTGTCGCTGGCGTGGGCGCCGGCGGGCGGGCCGGTGGTGGAGCAGGTGGTCTTCCGCCGCGCGTCCTACGGACCCGTGGCGCAGTGGCAGGTGCCCGCCAACGCCGCCACCTTCACGGACACCACCGCGCAGGCCGGCATCCAGTACCACTACTTCGTCTGGGGACGCAACCGCGTCGGCAGCTCGCCGCCCTCGGCGGAGGTAGCCGTCACGCCCTGACGGCCACTATCGCCCGGCCTCGTCCGCCCCGCCGCACGGCGTCGTTGCCGCGCGGCGGGGCGGTGGCGTTTTGCGCGATGGCGGCGGCGCTGGCCCGGGCCGTGCCGGGCGGGGGGCGGCGGCGTATCTTCCGCCCATCCATCGCCCCGATCCCGACGAACACCCGGCCCCATGCACGTGATCCAGCCCGACGCCCGCGCCGCCCGCCTGGAGCGTGCCCTCAAGGACGGCGTGCGCGGCGAGGTGCGCTTCGACGCCAAGAGCCGCCTGCTGTACAGCACGGACGCGTCGCTCTACCAGATCCTGCCCGTGGGCGTGGTGCTGCCGCGCGACGCGGACGACGTGGCGGCGGCGGTGCGGCTGGCGGCGGAGCACGACGTGCCCGTGCTGCCCCGCGGCGGCGGCACCGCGCTGGCCGGGCAGACGGTGGGCGCGGCGCTGGTGCTGGACTTCGGCAAGTACATGAACCGGGTGCTGGAGATCGACCCCGGCCGCCGCCGCGCGCGCGTGCAGCCGGGCGTGCGCCTGGACCGCCTGAACCGCGCCGCCGCCCCGCACGGCCTGCACTTCGGCCCCGACCCCGCCACCATCCGCCAGTGCTGCCTGGGCGGGATGATCGGCAACAACTCCTGCGGCGCCCGCTCACTGGTGTACGGCAAGACCGGCGACCACGTGCACACGCTGGACTGCATCCTGGCGGACGGCGCCGCCGCGCGCTTCGGCCCCGTCGCGCGCGACCGCGTCGCGTCGCTGGGCGGCGTGGAGGGCCGGCTGGCGCGGGAGACGCTGGCCCTGCTGGAGCCCGAGCGCCGGCGCATCCTGACCCGCTACCCCAAGGTCCCGCGGCGCGTGTCGGGCTACAACTTCGACGCCATGCTGGAGGACCCGGAGCTGAACCTGGCGCGGCTCATCGTGGGGTCGGAGGGCACGCTGGCCACGGTGGTGGAGGCGGACCTGGGGCTGGTGCCGGTGCCGCCCGCGCGCGCCCTGGTGCTGCTCAGCTTCCGCGAGCGCTTCACCTCCATGGACGCGGTGCCCGCCATCCTGGCGGAGCGCCAACTGTCCGCGCTGGAGATCGTGGACTCGCGGGTCATGCAGGGCGCGCGCGAGGTGCTGGACTTCCGCGCCACCGCCGCGCTGGCCGCGCCCGACGCGCTGGGCGTGCTCTTCGTGGAGTTCAGCGGGCAGACGGCGGAGGAGGTGGCGGAGCTGGCGCACGCCTTCGCGCGGCGGGCGCCGGGGCTGCCGGGGTCGCCCACGCCGGGCGTCTTCCTCACCGCCGCGGAGCAGACGGCCGCGTGGGCGCTGCGCCAGGCGGCCACGGGGCTGCTGTACCTGACCACGCCCAGCCGAGACGTCAAGCCGCAGGAGTTCGTGGAGGACACCGGCATTCCCCCCGAGCTGCTGGGCGACTACACCCGGCGCTTCGAGGAGATCGTCCAGCGCCACGGCACCACCACCGGCTACTTCGGGCACGCGGGGCAGGGCTGCCTGCACATCCGCGTGGACCTGAACCTGAAGCGGGGCGATGACGTGCAGCGCATGCGCCGCATCGCGGTGGACGTGGCGGAGCTGGTGGTGGAGTTCGGCGGATCGCTCAGCGGCGAGCACGGCGACGGCCTGTCGCGCTCCGAGTTCCTGCCGGTGATGTTCGGGCCGGAGATCATGGAGCTGCATCGCCAGGTCAAGCGCGTGTTCGACCCCGGCAACCGCATGAACCCGGGCAAGATCGTGCCGCCCGTGCAGCGCATGGAAGAGAACCTGCGCTTCGGCGAGGCGTACCGCGCGCAGCCGCCGCAGACGTGGTTCGACTACTCGGCGGATGGCGACTGGGCCGTGGCGGTGGAGAAGTGCAACGGCATGGGCGTGTGCCGCAAGCTGGACGCGGGGACCATGTGCCCGTCGTTCATGGTGACCATGGAGGAGCAGCACTCCACGCGCGGCCGCGCCAACGCCCTGCGCGAGGCCATGACCGGCGGGCTCCCGGGGATGCGCAGCCACGAGGTGCTGGAGGCGCTGGACCTGTGCCTGGCGTGCAAGGCGTGCAAGACGGAGTGCCCCGTGGGCGTGGACATGGCGCGCTACAAGGCGGAGTTCCTGGCGCAGCACCACCGCGAGCACGGCACGGACCGCAAGGCGCACTTCTTCGGGCGCATCCACGACCTGGCCAAGGCGGCCTCGCTGGCCCCGCGCGCGGCCAACCTGGGCAACCGCCTGCTGTCGCGGGCCATCAAGGCCGCCGGCGGCATCGACCCCCGCCGCGAGATGCCCGCGTTCGCCGCCGAGCCCTTCCGCCGCTGGTTCCGGAGGCGCGGCGCCGTGAAGGCGGAGGGGAAGCCGGTGGTGGTCCTCTTCGACGACACCTTCCACGGCTTCTTCCAGCCCGGCCCGCTGCAGGCGGCGGCAACCGTGCTGGAGCGCGCGGGGTTCGAGGTCAGGCTGCCGCGCAAGCTGGTGTGCTGCGGGCGCGCGGCCATCTCCAAGGGGCTGCTGGACCACGGCCGCAGCCTGCAGCGCACCCTGCTGGACACGCTGATGCCGGAGGTGGATGCGGGCGCGTGGATCGTGGGCGTGGAGCCGTCGTGCATCCTGACCCTGCGCGACGAGCTGCCGGACCTGGTGCGCGACGACCGGGCGAAGGCGCTGGCGGGCGCGGCGGTCACGCTGGAGGAGTTCCTGGCCGGCCTGCCGGACTGGAAGCCGGGCCGCCTGGAGCGCCGCGCCATTGTGCACGGCCACTGCCACCAGAAGGCGCTGGTGGGGATGGAGCCCACGCGGCAGGTGCTGTCGCGGGTGGAGGGGCTGGAGTTCACCATCCTGGACAGCGGGTGCTGCGGGATGGCGGGGTCGTTCGGCTACGAGCAGGGCCACTACGAGGTGAGCCAGGCCTGCGGCGAGCGCGTCCTCTTCCCCGCCGTCCGCGCGCTGGACGCGGACGCCCTCGTCGTCGCCCCCGGCTTCTCCTGCCGCCACCAGATCGCCGATTTCTGCGACCACCGCCCGGCCCTGCACACGGCGGAGCTGCTCGCGATGACAGGGTGAGGCAGCGTTACGCCCCTGCGTAAAATCACTCTAGCCGATGAGGTAACATGCGCCGCGTTGATGTGATTCCTGCCCTTCAGAGCTTTGCGCCATTGTTGGCAGCGAGTATTGTTGGAGTGATTGCTGGCATATTCGGCGGACCGTTGGTGGAACAGTGGTTTGCCCCTCCGGATGCGAGACCCGACCGTCTCTTACTAGTAGCGCTGGGAGCAATCGTGGTTATGCTGGTCATCACCAGCATCATGGCATTGAAGGCCATACGACAAGCCCCTCGCCTGCACGATCGTTTTGAGGAACTGTCTCGCCAACTAGGGCTAAAAGTCAGGTTCGTACACGATCCTCCCAGCGGCAGCAACGGAGAGGCGTACCGTGCAGCTCGATCGATCATCAATCAGGCTGAACACAGCTTAGTTTTCCTTCAGCATAGTCGTCGTAGGACACCTCAAGAGAGGGCCGCGCGACCTTCAGTGGAGTCCAAACGGTACACTGAGGAGCGCGAGAAGTATCACGCCGCAGTAGTCAAGAAAGTGCAACAACACGCAAATGTTCGTAATTTCTATAGACGGGTCATCCAATTTGAAGAAGGAACTATAGCGAAGGTACATCCAGACCGTGTGAGTTCCCACTGGATTTCACACTTTGCGGAGGTGATGAAAGTTTTTGCTGCAGATACGAAGACTGCCACCGGTTATATCAAGAAGGTGGCACTCCACTACCCTCAGACCTTCGCAATCGTTGACGAGCGATTCGTAATATGGACTCTCCACGGGATTGATCCCTCTGCTGGTGTGCAAATTGTAGAGGGAGTTCTGCTTTTTGACGATCCAGATAAGCACCTTGTGGCATATCTGCTAGACATCTACAACAAGGTGGATAAGGCTGCGACGATAGTGCGGCAGGTTCCGGAGCATTAATGGCATCCGAGGCGCGAACGCACCGGTTCCACTCGTTGCTTGAGCGCCGACAGTGGCGCACAGCCGCTACTCGGGCTGGCTTGGAGCACTAGAGCTACCCTAATTTGACGTCAGATTTGCCATGTTGTGCGAAACATCTTGAGCGTGATGCCGGACTCCAAGTCTCGGAACTCCAATGTATAATGATATAGAGGCGAAGCGGTTCTCGGATGAATACTCGCGGACACACGTGGATACTCTTCGCCGGATACACGTTTGATACAAGAAACCAAGCGAATGTCGGCAGGTAGAGTGGGAAATCTCCTTTCGCATGAATAGCGTAACCGAAGCGCGAGCGTCGTTGTTCTCCTGGGAGAGCCGCCCACGTAGTGATGAGAACTACAGATTTTCTCCTTGCGGTACAGCCTGCTTTCGTATAAACCTTGTCATACCCACGAATCTGCCCACCTGACCGGAGGCATCGGATGCTCTCAAGTCGCTACATGGTGACGAACAAGAACCTGCCGGCGATCCTTCAAAAGATCGTTGAAGGTGCCGCGCCGGAGAAGTTTACAGTTGCTCATCTAAAAGGTCTTGGGTTCACGAGTAGCAATGATCAAGGCGTCCTTCCTCTCCTGAAGGATCTAAAATTCTTATCGGCAGATGGCACGCCTACCCCACGGTATCACCGGTATCGGGACAAGTCGCAATCGCGCCGCGTCCTCGGAGAGGCTTTGCGCGAGGCCTATGAGGACCTATTTCACATTAACGAGCATCTCTCCGACGCGGACAAGCAGGCCGTTGTCGGGCGCTTTAAATCCACCCACAACGTCACAGACCTAGTCGCGGAGCGTCAAGCGGCTACGTTCCTCTCCCTCTTGAAGCTTGCCGATCTTCCAAAGTCTGGAGCGACACGTGAGCCAGACATTGCACCTCCTTCGCCACCTACTGAGCCGAAGGTAGAGCGCCCACATCAACCTGTTGTTGCCTCAGCCTTCGCTGGACTCCGGTACAACATTGAAGTGCACCTCCCTGCAACGAAGGATATAGAGGTTTATAATGCCATTTTTAAATCTCTTCGCGAGCACCTTCTCGATGATTAACCCGAAAGACGTTCGCGACTGGCTTTTTCGAGGCCTCATGTTCGAGGCGGAAGCTGATCGCTTCCGCGCTGCGGGAATCCGTGTCGGTGCGGATGTTCAGGGATCGGAGCGTGATCTCATGGTTGAAACGCTCGTCCCCTTCGGTGTCGATCTTCGGGGAGAGGCGTTACGAATGGCTCGTGTCTATGCTTTGCTTTACTGCTTTGAGAACTCGGTTAGAGATCTCATCACTCAACGGCTCAGAGAGCGACATGGAGAGAACTGGTGGACAACCAAAGTTCCGAAGAAGGTGCAGGATTTCGCCAGCGCCCGGCAGAAGGATGCTCTTGAGAACTCCTGGTTGGAAGGGCACACGAAAGATCCATTGAGCTTTGTCCAGTTCGGACATCTCTCGGATATTATTATCGGTTGCTGGGACGATTTTTCAGACCTTATCACATCGCAGCACTGGCTGAAGCAACGCCTCGACGAACTAGAGCGCGCACGGAACTACATAGCGCATAACAGATACCTGCTCCCGGCCGAATTTCAGAGAATCGAGATGTATGTAAACGATTGGAACCGCATGGTCGGACTGTGAAATTTGGATTTCAACGTTCAGGCTCGTAGCTGCTAACGGACTTGCATCTTCCGCCGCGTGGTGGATTCGACTTGGGCTAGACTTTTGAGCGCCGTGGATCATCCCGGCCCACTACTGGCCGCGTGGAGTTTAGCGCCGTGGCAAGGCACACGCACGCTCGCCCTCTTCGCGCTCGACGACGACAGGACTCGCCCGCTCGCGCACACAACCATCCCGGTGGGGCAGGAGGAGGCGGCGACAGCGACGCTCCGCGCGCGGGGCGTACCGATCGGTGAGTACGACAGCTTCTGCGACTTCGTGTGGGTGGCAGAGGAGGGTCGCGTTACGGTGTGGGGGCCGGACTGGCGCGTGCTGGAGGCGAGCGGTGAGATGCTGATGCTGGCGGATGGGCGGACGCTTGCTTGCGGCGAGCTGGAAGCGATCTACGCATACGCCAGCGACGACTACATCGAGCGCGGGGTTCGTGCGCGGCTGCGGTCGGGCGAGGAGGTCACGCTGGTGCGCGACGTGTCCGCCGCGGCGGCGGCGGACCCGACCTACAGCCGCAACGAGCTGCTCTACGACACGGGGTGGGCAGGCGCCATCGCGAGGGCCGTGGCGGCGTGGGCCGGCGTGCCCTACGAGAACCTGATCTGAGCGTATCAGCCGCCGCTGCCGGCACCGCCGAGGCGCGGGGTCCCGCGCCGGGCCGCGCGACTAGCCCCGCCCGGGGGGCGATTCGTGGCGGGGGAGGTGGACGGTGAAGGTGGTGCCGCGTCCCTCCAGGGACTCCACCTCGATGCGCCCGCGGTGCCCGTGCACGATCCGTTCGGCGATGTAGAGTCCCAGGCCGAGATTCCCGGTCGGGCCGCCGGCCAAGGGCTTCCGGGGGGTCGCGCTTCCCTTCATCGGGTTGAAGATCCCGTTGAGCCGGTCGGCCGGGATCACGGCGCCGCGGTTGTGGATCGTGATGGCGACGTTCTCGTCGTCGCCGCGAAGCTCGACCGTGACGATCGTGCCGGGCGCGCCGTGCTCCACCGCGTTGCCGATGAGGTTCGTGAGCGCCTGGCTCATCCGGGCCGCATCCCACTCCCCCTCCTCTTCCTCCCGCGTATCTACCACGATCTTCCGCTCGGGGTGCGCGGCGGAGATCTCGTCGGTCACGTCGTGCAGGACCTTTCCCAGGTTGACCTTCTTCCGGACGATCGGGATGCCTCCGCCCAGGCGGCTCCGGGTAAAGTCCAGGAGGTCGCCGACCATGGCCACCGTTCGCTTGGAGCTGCCGGCGATCCGCTCGGTGAGCGTGCGGTGCGGCTCGTCCAGCTCGCCGGTGTCGAGCATGAACCTGGCCGAGGTGTAGATCGCCCCCAGCGGAGTCCGCAGGTCGTGCCCCAGGATGCCGAGGAACATCTCCTTCGCGTTCTTGACGTTCTCGTTGAACTCGGCCACGGATTCCGCGAGCGCCTGATCGATGGCCTCGTTGAACCGCGTCAGGTCCTCGATGTCCGCGGACTTCAGCTCACCCTGCTCCCGGGTCCAGAGCCGGAGCACGCTGGCCCGCAGGGCACGGTACTCGGCCACCATCTGCTCGACGGTGAACCCGCTCTCGGCCCGCCCGGCTCCGTGCTCCTCGGCCGCCGTCGTCTCGGTAGAGCCGGTAGCCGGCGCGTGCCCCTTCGACTTCTCCGACTGTTCGTGCGTGTCCTGGGAGGTCTTGAGATCCGCGGCGATCACCCTGAGCATCTCGCTCGCGTGATCGCGAAGCGCTTCGACGTCCATGGTAGCGCTGGCCGGCGCACAGCTGCGCGCGAACGTCTCCCATTCCATGAGGATCTGCTCGCGGTTCGTCAGGAGGAACTCGTAGAGTCGCATCGGGCCCCTTGTCCCGGAAGAGTGTGCTCGCCGCCGCGCCTGCTTGCCCCGGCAATCGGTCCATCACGCAAGCAACGTGAACAGCGCTCCAGCCGCCGGCTTGGAGGGGAACTCAGGAGCCGGCGGCCGCTGCGCCCAGCATCCGCCCCGCGGCGCCGGGGACGAGGTACTCGTCGAGGAGCGCGTGGAGGGCGGGGAGGTGGCCGGGGGCGCGGGGGCCGTCGGACCGGGAGATGAAGACCGCCACCAGCTCCAGCTCCGGCACCACGAACACGTACTGACCGCCGTATCCCCACGCGAAGAACACGCGGCGTCCGCCGGAATCCCTGCTCCACCACCCCAGTCCGTACCCATGCCCGTTCCAGGGCGACGTGGTCCGCGGGCGCACGCTCTCCTGCACCCACGCGCGCGGCACGACCTGCCCCCCCCGGTACACGCCGCCGTCCAGGTAGAGCTGGCCCACGCGCAGGAGCTGGCGCGGCGTCAGGTACATGTCGTTGCCGCCGAAGTAGATGCCCTGCGGGTCGCGCTGCCAGGGGCGGATGCGGAAGCCCAGCGGCCCCGCCAGCTTCTCGTTGGCGTACGCCCAGGTGCTCCTGCCCGTGGCGCGGGTCAGGATGGCGGAGAGCAGGTGCGTGCTGCCCGTGCTGTACAGCATGCGCCCGCCGGGCGCGTCCACCATCGGCTGGTCCAGCGCGGCGCGCACCCAGTCGCGGCTGCCGACCCAGGCGCCGTACTCGTTGAAGCTGGTGGACTCCAGCCCCGACTGCATGGACAGCAGGTGCCCCACAGTGATGCTGCGCTTGCGCGGGTCCACGCCCGGCCGCGCGAAGTAGGCGGGGAAGAAGTCGCTGATCGGCTGGTCCACGCCGCGGACGTGTCCCTCCTCGATGGCAATGCCCACCAGCGCGGACAGCAGGCTCTTGGACGCGGACTTGATGTTCGTCACGCGGTCGGCGCCCGCGCCGTCGCGGTAGCGCTCCAGCAGGACCTGCCCACGCTGCGAGACCAGGATGCCGCGCAGGTTCGGCAGCCCGTCCGCGCGCTCCAGCGCCTGCGACAGCAGCACCGTGTCGCCGGGCTGCGCGCGCGGCGCGGCCGCCGCGGCGCGCGAGGGCGTGCGCGCGTCGGCCTCCGCGCCGGGATCGGGCGCGGCATCGCAGGCGGCGAGCAGCAGGCAGAGCAGGACGAGCGGTCGGGGCATCGAGCGTCGGTCTCCGGGCTGTCGAACGGCGGAATCGCCCCGCTGTTACCCTCCCGCAGTGGCAAAGTGCGAGCAAACGCGCGATGATGTCCGTTCATGCCATCGCCGGCCGGGTGTGCCGAACGGTTGCGCACACGCACTGGTGCTCGGGTGCAGCCCGCGCAGGCGGACTTTGTGTCGTCTCAGCCGCGATTTCAATCGCCGGGCGGCCCGTGCGGGCGGGGATCCGTGCGCGGTGCGATTCCGCCTCATTCACGGGCAAGATCCTTCGGCCCCACCAGAGGCCTGTGCAGGGGCCGGGATCGCGAGGTGGGGCCTCAGGATGACAGCTTGGGCCGGCGGCGATTGTGGATGGATTTCGCGCGGTTAGGCCGCGGGAAGACAGCCTTGAATGGGCTGGTGATTGCCCGGCGAACCGATGGCCGCATGTAGTCGGCGAAGGCCGACTTCACGTTTTCGTTGCCGCGATTTCAATCGCCAGGCGACCCGTGCGGGCGGGGATCCGTGCGCGGTGCGATTCCCCCTCGTGCACGGGCAAGATCCTTCGGCCCCACCAGCGGCCTGTGCAGGGGCCGGGATCGCGAGGTGGGGCCTCAGGATGACAGCTTGAACCGGCGGCGATTGTGGATCGATTTCGCGCGGTTAGGCCGCGGGAAGACGCCTTGAATGGGCTGGTGATTGCCGGCGAACCGATGGCCGCATGCAGTCGGCGAAGGCCGACTTCACGTTTTCGTTGCCGCGATTTCAATCGCCGGGCGCGCTCGGGTGCCGGCCTGCCTGGCTGGTGGATGGAATCGCATCGCATGCGTAGAGAGCGTGGCGGCGGCCAGTGCCTGACGACATCCTTGCTTCGCGTGGAGTCTCTCGCATTCGTATGGTAGAGACGCCCCGCCGGGGCGTCTCTACGGGGCCGGCCTACCGCTCGATCCTCTCCCGGAGATGAAACGCATCCTGACGATGGTCCTGCTGGCGTGCGCGGCGTGCGCGCCCGCCCTCCGCGCGCAGTCCGGCTGGCGGTTCGAGACGGCGGAGCCCGGCGGCGGGCGCTGGCTCAAGGGGAACACGCATGCGCACACGCTGGAGAGCGACGGCGACTCGCCGCCGGAGCAGGTGGCGCGGTGGTACAAGGAGCACGGCTACGCCTTCCTGGTGCTCTCCGACCACAACGTGTTCACCGATCCGGGACGGCTGGCCCACCTGGCGGACTCCACCTTCCTGCTGATCCCGGGCGAGGAGCTGACCACCGCCTTCGGCGAGCACCCGGTGCACGTGAACGGGCTCAACCTGCCGCACGTGGTGGCGCCGCGGCAGGACTCCACGCTGCTCGGCACCATCCAGGCGAACGTGGACGCCGTGCGCGAGGTGAACGGCGTTCCGCACATCAATCATCCCAACTTCCGCTGGTCCTTCGACCACCGTGTGCTGGCGCACGTGCGCAACGACCGCCTGCTGGAGATCTTCAACGGGCATCCGCTGGTGCACAACCACGGCGGCGGCGACGCGCCGGGCCTGGAGGCGGTGTGGGACAGCCTGCTGACGCGGGGGATGCGCATCTACGGCATTGCGGTGGACGACGCGCACCACTTCCAGGGCCCGTTCGCGGCGGAGCGGGCCAACCCCGGGCGCGGGTGGGTGGCGGTGCGCGCGGCGCGCCTGGACACCGGGGAGATCCTGCGCAGCCTGGAGGACGGGCGGTTCTACGCCAGCACCGGCGTGGAGCTGGCCGACGTGGTGGTGACACCGGCGCGCATGGAGGTGCGCATCCGCCAGGAGGGGGACTTCAAGTACACGACCGAGTTCATCGGCGGCGGCGGCCGGGTGCTGGCCCGCACCGGCGCCAACCCGGCCGTCTACACCCTGGCGGGCGGCGAGGGCTACGTCCGCGCGCGGGTCACCGACTCCGGCGGCGCCGTGGCCTGGGTGCAGCCGGTGTTCGTGGTGCGGAACTAGGCATCGCGAGACCTGTCCCGCCGCTCGGCGCCGCGTGCCCGCGCATGCGCAAGGACAGGCGAGACGCCTCCTTCAGGACGACACCGTTTGCCGGGCGGGAGGGGGCGTTCTCCGTCAGGGCGATGGGCCCCGTAACCGTCGGCCCCGCGGCGCTCCGCGCCAGGGCCGTTGTGATCCCGACGACCGCGCACTACCGTGTGCATCCCATCGCCCTTCCTCCGCGCACGGCGATTCATCCGCCATGACTCCGGACCCCCCCGCCGTTTTCGTCTCCTATTCCCACGCGGACGCGAAGTGGCTAAAGCTCCTCCGCGTTCACCTGAAGCCCCTCGAGCGGTACGGCGCCATCTCCGTCTGGGCGGACACGCGCATCGAGCCCGGTAGCCCATGGCGCGACGAGATCCGCGCCGCGCTGGAGCGTGCGAAGGCGGCGGTCCTGCTCATCACCCCCGATTTCCTTGCCTCCGACTTCATCGCGACGGACGAGCTGCCCGTGCTGCTCAGGGCGGCCGAAGAGCGGGGCACCGTCATCCTGCCGCTCATCGTCAAGCCGAGCCGGTTCGAGCTGACGGAGAAGCTGTCCCGGTTCCAGGCGGTGAACCTGCCGTCGAAGCCGCTCGCGGAGCTCACGCCGGTCCGCCGGGACGCGGTGCTGGTGCAGCTCAGCCGGATCATCGAGGAAGCGCTGCTGGCACCGCGGGCGGCCGGCAGGGACAGCGCCGGCCCACCCGAGGCCCGGCTGTGGATCGACGTGGGCCTCGAGGTGCCGCCGGACCTCGGCGATTGGTCCGACGAGCGGCTGTTCGGCTACATCGCCTCGGTGCTCCTGCCGGAGGCCCTGGAACGCGCCTCGCGCGACTACGAGAACGTGGACGTGTCCGACGTCCGCGGCGCCATCGGGGGCCGTACGGAGGAGAAGCTCCGGCACGTGGCCGCCCGGTACGGGTTCCTGGACCGCTGGAACCGCTACCGGCACCGGCAGGGCAAGGAGACCCACCTGCCGTATCCGGTGCGGCTGAGCAGTCTGGGGATCGCGGGCACGGGAGAGCTGGCCGACGCCGGGATCCGGAGCGTGCTCGCGTCCGCGCTCATCGTCGACGACGTGGTGCTGGACGCACCGGTGCTGGCGTACGAGGGCGTACGCCCGTCGCAGCTCCGGACGTCGGTCTCCGATGGCTGGGCGTACCCGGCCGAGGTGGAGCAAGCCCGTGCCACGCTGCGCGCGCCCGAGCCGAACCGGCCCAAGGTCGTGCTGGCCGGCTGGCGTCCCCCGCTGTCCGACGAAGGCGAGGTCCTGGGCCTCGCGGTGGCCCGGTCGGATTTCTGGTCGTGCCTGGCCGTGGAGAAGGCGGCACCCTCGATCCACGACCGCGTCCGGCGCGGGACCCTTTCCCTCCGTGCCCTGCCGCGCCAGCTCGTCTGCCACGGCACGGTGATCACCGCAGACGAGCGCATCCTGCTCAGCCGGCGGACCACGTACGTCCACTACTACAAGAAGCACTGGTCCGCCTCGTTCGAGGAGAGCGTGGACTGGGCCGCCGACGCCGGCAAGGACGGGGTGCCCGACCCCACGAACACGCTCCACCGGGCCCTGGCGCACGAGGAGCTGGGCCTTCCCGAAGCCGTAGCGGCGGGCGCCGAGGTGGCGTACGTCGCGATCGGGACGGAGTGGTACTTCCTCAGCGCCCCGATTTTCAGCGTGATCCGGCTGCCGGACGTGGAGGCCGAAACGCTGCTCGACTGCTGCCGCAACGCCCGCGACCAGGAGCACGACGCCTGGGACACGATGCCGTTCACTCCCGAGGCGCTCGCGCCGCTGCTGCGGACCTCGTGGCACGTCCCTGCGGGCGTCGCGGCCCACGCCGGCCCGCTCCACGGCACGTCGCGCTTTCGGATCCTGGTAGCGCTGTTCCACTCGCTGGGCGTCGAGGAGACGCTGCTCCGGCTGGAAGCCGCACCGCGATGACGCGTGCACCTGCGCGGGCCAGCCCCTTCCGGCCGGATGGGGACGGGAGCGGGAAGGCATGATTGTTGGAGGGATTCGATGGCGGAACGATGAATCCGAGGCACCCATGAGCACGAGCACACCGGAGAGGGACGACGGGGTGGTGGTCCGGAACGCCCCGGGCGGGCTGCGGACGGAGGTGTCGGTGGGCGGGCACGCGTTCGTGGCGGACGAGCCGGCGCAGCTGGGCGGCACCGAGACGGGGCCCACGCCGCTGGACTACCTGGCCGCCGCGGTGGGCGCCTGCACGGCGATGACGGTGCGGATGTACGCCGACCGCAAGGGCTGGCCCGTGGACGACGTGCAGGTGACCCTGCGCCACGGCAAGGTGGCGGGCGCCGCGCCCGGCGCCTCGTACCGGCTGGAGAAGCGCATCGAGATCGCCGGCGACCTGACCGACGAGCAGCGACAGCGCCTGCTCCAGATCGCGGAGCGCTGCCCGGTCAAGCTGGCCGTCGAGCGCGGCATCCCCGTCGTCGACGCGGACGAGCCCGTCCCCGCGGCGTCCTCCGGCGGCTGATGGCGGAAGGCGCGCCGTACGGGCTGGTGATCTTCGACTGCGACGGCGTGCTGGTGGACAGCGAGCCCATCGCCAACCGCGTGTTCGCGGAGATGCTGGCCGAGCTGGGGCTGCCGCTGGGCTACGAGGAGACCGTCCGCACCTTCGTGGGCCGCTCCATGCCCGCGTGCGTGGCCATCGTGGAGGAGCGCATCGGCCGCCCCGTGCCGGCCGGGTTCACCGACGACTTCCGCGAGCGCACCTTCGCCGCGTTCCGCAGGCAGCTGCGGCCGGTGGCGGGCGTGGAGCAGGCGCTGGACGCCATCGCCCTGCCCACCTGCGTGGCCAGCAGCGGCGAGCCGGCCAAGATCCGCTTTACGCTCGGGCTGACCGGGCTGCTGCCGCGCTTCGAGGGCCGCATCTTCAGCTCCGTGGAGGTGGAGCGGGGCAAGCCCGCGCCCGACCTGTTCCTGCACGCCGCCCGGCGGATGGGCGTGACGCCGGAGCGCTGCGCCGTGGTGGAGGACAGCGTCCTGAGCGCGCAGGCCGGCGCCGCCGCGGGGATGACGGTCCTGGGCTACGCCGAGCGCACCGACGCGGCCGCGCTGGCGGCCGCGGGCGCGTCGCGCGTGTTCACGGGCATGCGCGCGCTGCCCGCGCTGCTGGCCGGCCCCGCGGCATAGACGGCTGTCGCAAACCGCGCGGAAGCCGCGTTCTCCACCGGCCCCATCGCCCGATCACCCACCCGACGGCTCCGGAGGATGCGTATGCCCCGCGCGAAACTGCTTGCCGCGTTGCTCTCCGCCGGCGTGGTGTTCGGCCTGGGGGCGTGCAAGGACGGCCCGACGGAGCCCATCGGTGCGGAGGCCAGCTTCCACGCGGTGTGGAACGGCCGGGAGTGGGAGGGACAGGCGGACGCGGTGCTGCGGAGCTGGCCGTCGGCCCTCGACACGCTCTACGTGGTCGGCTGGAGGCGGACGGGCAGCGAGGAGGAGGAGTACGTGCTGGTGAAGGTGCCCTACACCGGGCCCGGGACGTACGTGCTGGGTCCGGGGTCTGCCCGGATGAGCTACATCGTGGGCGGGGACGCGCTGGCCGCGGAGTACGAGACCGGCGCGGAGGGCGCCGGCACGCTGCGGATCCAGACCGCCGCGGCGGAGACCATCACCGGCGAGGTGCAGTTCCACGCCGCCGCCAAGCCGGGCGCGCGCCCGGCCGGCGCCACCGCCGCGTTCGTCGGCGAGTTCACCGCGCCGCTGGCCCTCGACCCGAACTGACCCCGGCGACAGGGCATCGCAGGCTGTAACCTGTAACCTGTCCCCTGTAACCTCCAGACGCGAAAACGGCCCGCCCGAGCAGAGCTCGGACGGGCCGTCGCGCATCCCCCAGCCGCCTCAGACCGGCACGGGCAGCAGCATGCGGAAGGAGTTGCGGGCGCGGTTCAGCCGGCTCTTGACCGTGCCGACGGGGATGCCGATCTCCTCGGCGATCTCCTCGTAGGTGCGGTCCTCCACCTCGCGCATCACGAACGGGATGCGGTGGTGGTCGTCCATGCGGCTGATGGCGTCGTCGATGGCCGCCCGCAGCTCGCTGCGGTACGCCTCGCGGCTGGGGTCCGCCGCGCTGCTGGCGAACTCCACCGGCCGCGACGGGGCGCCGGAGGCCGAGGTCTCCGGCCGCATCTCCGAGAATGCCGTCTCGCGCCGCCGCGAGCGGTTGCGGAACTCGTTCTTGAGCAGGTTGTTCGCGATCGTGTGGATCCACGTCGAGAACTTGCGCGCCGGGTCGTAGCTCTCGCGCGCGCGGTGGATGCGCAGGAAGGTGTCCTGCGTCAGGTCCGCCACCCGCTCCTCGTCGTTCAGCCGCTTGCGCAGGAACCCCTGGATGCGGGGCTCGTAGCGCTCCACCAGCAGGCGGAAGCCCGCCTCCTCACCCTCCGTATAGCGCTGGAACAGCTCCTCGTCCGCGAGGGCCGCCAGCGACGTCAACGGCGCCCGCGCGGGCAGGTTCGCCACGCGCACGGTGGCCCCGCGCGCGTCCCGCCGGGACCCGCGCGAAGGCACCTCGAAGAGCGCCGCCGTCTTGCTGAGATCGATGGCTGTTTTCATGGAACGAATCTAACGCAAAAGGCCTCTCCTGTCGAGAGGCCGATCGGTCTCAAAACCGGGTTAACCCGTTGTTAATGGTGTGGTTGCGCCGAAAGTGAAAATCACTCCGTGAGCTGTCCCGTGCGGCGCTGATGATAGCGGGTGCGCGCGTCCGCCACGTTCAGGCTGATGAAGATGATGGCCCCCAGCGCCAGCAGGAAGTAGAAGGTCAGCATGCGCCAGGCGGCCGTGACGATGCCGATCAGGCCGTCGGTGAGCAGCGCGGAGTAGATCAGCACGAACATGGCCTCCGCCCCGCCGGACGCGCCGGGGGTGGGGATGAACATCATGGCCGTGAAGATGATCCACTGCAGCAGGAAGAAGAGCACCGGGTCCACGGGCGCCTCGAAGAAGTACGCCAGCGCGGTGACCACGGAGTAGCGGCACGTCCACTGGACGGCGGTGATCAGGTACGCCAGCGCGAAGCGCCCCTTGCCGTGCGACACCACCAGCGAGTGCACGCTCCGGAAGTCGTGCCAGGTGCGGCGGAAGCGGCGCTTGAAGCGGGCGGTCAGCCGCAGCGCGCGGCGCCGGGCGCCCTCGCCGAACCAGCCGCGCATGGCCACCCGCACCAGCATGCGCAGGGCGATGATGACCAGCACGCCGGTCAGGATGGCGATGAACGCCTTGCCCCGCAGGTCGCGTCCCAGGCTGGTGAGCACGGGCAGCTCCCACGCCTCCGACAGGACGATGGCCACGGGGATGGCGGTGGCGAAGAAGGCGCTGTCCTCGATGTAGCCCAGCGTGACGATGGAGGCCGCCTGCCCCTGCGTGACGCCGCGCTGCACCATCATCCCCCAGCGGAACACCTCGCCGCCGGAGCTGGTGGGGAACACGCTGGACGAGAGCTCCGCGCCCAGGGTGACGCGGAACATGTCGCGGAAGCTGACCCGGTGGCCGATGAAGCGCGCCCAGATGAGCAGGCGCAGGGTGTTGGTGACCCAGGGAAAGAGCGCCAGGAAGAGCGCCAGGTACAGCCAGCGCCGGTCCAGGTCGTCCAGGTTGCGGAGGACGTCGTGGTCGGTGGCGAACCAGCTGAGCGCCAGGTTGCCCAGCACCCCGAACG
>DASTLD010000304.1:0-2383 GCA_035715345.1 Longimicrobium sp. | reverse complement strand
GGATTCCAGGCGAGGCTGGCGGCCAAGGTAGCACTCCACAACGTGTGCATCTGGCTCAATCGCCAGTTCGGCCGTCCGTCGCTCCAGTTCGCAGGCCTGCTTGGCTGGTGAGTTTCCCACCAAGCGTTGAATTCGCGGCTGGGAAAACGTGATGTCCGCCTGCGCGGACGGGTTTCGTTCATGCGGAGGGGCCAGTGCGGCGTGCCCATGCCCGGTTGTTCGTCCATCTCGTCTGGGCCACGTGGGATCGGCGGCCGTTGCTCGCCCCGGAGATCCGCAACCGCGTGTACCGGTGCATCCAGGCGGAGGCGCATCGGTTGGGGTGCGAGGTCTATGCGATCGGCGGAATCGAGGACCACGTGCATGTCCTTGTCCGGTTCGTACCCACCGTCTCCGTCGCCGAGCTGGTAAAACAGGTCAAGGGTGCCTCGTCGCGCCTGGTGCAGACGGAGATCCGCGCGTGGGAGTTCTTCAAGTGGCAGGGGAGCTACGGCGCGTTCACCATCGCCGCGAACCAGATCGAGCCGGTGCGGCGGTACATCCACAACCAGGCCGAACACCACCGCACCGGCAACCTGTATCGCGCGCTCGAACGGACCGACGCCGAGACCTGATGCCGCGGGCCTGCCGCCACGCACCGCCGCCCGCCCCACACCACACCCGTCGGCGCAGGCCGACATCACGTTGTCACAGCCGCGAATTCATTCGCCGGGCGGTCTGCGCCGGGGCTTCATCCTTGCGGCGAACGCGGCCTGGGACAACGCGGCCTATCATCGGTGAGGGGCCAATCGACGGGCATCGTCTCCTCCCGTTCGCCGGGCGGCTCGCCGGACATGGATTCTCATCCGCCGCGCTGATATTTGCGTGGTGAAATCCTCAGGCACACCGGCACTGTAGATCCGGCACTGTAGATCCGGCCGTACGCCTGTCGACCCGCGATCCACCCCACGCCGCCTGATCCCATGATCCTCGCCATCGACGAAGGCACCACGGGCGTCACTTGCCTGGTCATCGACCAGCGCGGGCAGGTGCGCGGCCGCGCGTACAGCGAGTTCACCCAGCACTTTCCCCGCCCCGGCTGGGTGGAGCACGACGCCGGCGAGATCTGGGACGTGACCCGCCGCGTGGCCAGCGTCGCCGTCGCCCACGCGGGCATGCGCATCGAGCAGGTGCGCGGCATCGGCATCACCAACCAGCGCGAGACCATCGTGCTCTGGGACCGCGCCACCGGCCGCCCCGTCCACCGCGCCCTGGTCTGGCAGGACGGCCGCACCGCCGACGCCTGCCGCGCCCTCAAGGACGCCGGCCACGAGCCCGACGTCCGCCGCCGCACCGGCCTGGTCATCGACCCCTACTTCAGCGGCACCAAGCTCTCCTGGCTGCTGGACAACGTCCCCGACGGACGCCGCCGCGCGGAGGCGGGCGAGCTGGCCGCGGGCACCATCGACTCCTGGCTGGTGTGGCGCCTGACCGGCGGCGCGCTGCACCTGACCGACCCCACCAACGCCTCGCGCACGCTGCTCTACAACCTGGACACCGGCGCCTGGGACCCCGCGCTGCTGGACCTGTTCGGCGTCCCCGCGGCCGTGCTGCCGGAGGTGCGCGCTTCCAGCGAGGTCTACGGCACGACCAGCGGCGACGCGTTCGGCGGCGAGGTGCCGGTCGCCGGCATCGCGGGCGACCAGCAGTCCGCGCTGTACGGGCACGGCTGCTGGCGGCCGGGGGAGGGCAAGAACACCTACGGCACCGGCGCCTTCCTGCTGGTCCACACGGGCAGCGAGCGCGTCGAGTCGCGCCACGGCATGCTGACCACCGCCGCCTGCGGCCCGCGCGGCGAGCGGGCGTTCGCGCTGGAGGGCGCCATCTTCATCGCCGGCGCGGCGGTGCAGTGGCTGCGCGACGGGCTGGGCATCCTGGAGAACGCGGGGGAGACCGAGGCGCTGGCGCGCGGGCTGGAGTCCAACGACGGCGTCTACTTCGTCCCCGCGTTCACCGGGCTGGGCGCGCCGCACTGGGAACCGGCGGCGCGGGGCAGCCTGTTCGGCCTGACGCGCGGCAGCACCCGTGCGCACCTGGCCCGGGCCGCGCTGGAGGCGATGGCGTACTCCACGTACGACGTCGCCGAGGCGATGGCGGGCGACGCGGGCGTGCGCATCCCCGAGCTGCGCGTGGACGGCGGCGCCCCGGCCAACGACTGGCTGATGCAGTTCCTGGCGGACGTGCTGGACGTCCCCGTCCGCCGCCCGTCGATGGTGGAGATGACGGCCCGCGGCGCCGCCGGCCTGGCGGGCCTGGCGACGGGCTTCTGGGCCACCCCCGAGGAGTTCCACGCCGCCCGTCCCGACGAGACCGTCTTCCGCCCCAGCCACGACGAGCCCGGCCG
>DASTLD010000303.1:0-2491 GCA_035715345.1 Longimicrobium sp. | reverse complement strand
TCGACAACTTCAACGACGACAAGCGGGACTCGGCCAAGTGGTACGCGTTCGGCGAGTACCGCGAGATCAACGGCCGGCTGGAGCTGTCCCCCACCGGGGTCAGCGGCCAGTACGCGGGATACGAGTCCGCCACCACCTACGACCTGGCCGGCTCGGAGATCAGCGTGGAGCTGGTGCACCCGCTGGTCAGCTTCAGCGGGGCGGAGACCATCCTGGGCGTGGACAAGGACTCCAGCAACAGCGTCGCCATCTCGGTGGCGAACGACCGCATCTACGCCGAGGTGCAGGTGGCGGGCACGTACACCACGCCCGCGTACCGCGCCTACGACCCGGTGCGGGACCGCTGGCTGCGCATCCGCGAGAAGGACGGCACCACCTACTGGGAGACGTCGCCGGACGGGCAGACGTGGGGCCTGCTGCACAGCATGGCCAACCCGGTGGACCCCTGGGCGGTGGAGATCAAGCTGTCGGCGGGCACCTACAAGGACCTGCCGCAGCCGGGGACGGCCGTGTTCGACAACTTCAACGTCCGCACCACCACCAGCCTGGCGCGGCGCGTGGAGGAGCGGCGCCTGTCGGCGCTGGTGGTGCGCGGGCAGGCGGCGCAGCTGGCGGCGGCGCGGCGCCACGAGGAGCACGCCAACAACAACGACGAGACCAACTACCCGGCCCTGTCGTTCCCCGGCAACTACTCCAAGGGCCTGCGCCACGACGCGGTGGGCGACCCGGAGCCGGTGTCGTACGGCAGCATGCTGCGCGCGCTGGAGAGCCGCGACCCGCAGGACTTCGAGGAGATCATCCTGGGCACGCTGCCGGAGGGGACGGCGCGGGTCAAGCTGACCAACCCGCAGGCCGGCCTGGCCTTCGACACGGAGGGCCCGGACCCGCAGGAGCTGACGCAGCCGCCGGCGCCCCGCTTCGACAGCGCCCGCGCGGCGCACGAGGCCGGCGAGCTGTACTGGATGGCCAAGGCGCGCGACGTCCACTTCGCGGACTACGGCACCAACCCCGTCATCGCGGCGGCGGTGGCCTCGCTCAACCAGGAGTTCCCGCAGTACGGCGGCCCGCGGCCGGTGACCACGGCCAACGTGTTCCGCGGGGTGTTCACGGGCGCCGCGGTGGGCCCGTACGTGTCGCAGTTCCTGCTCAAGGGCAACGCGGACCCGCGCAAGCCGGACGGCATGGGCCGCGACGCCAACGAGGGGTACATCACCTACGGCTCGCAGGTCATCGACCAGCGGCAGCTCAACGCCAAGCCGGGGATCGACTACCTCAAGGACTTCCCCACCTGGCTGGAGGCGCAGAACGGCAAGGACCTGCGCGGCGGCGACCAGCTGGACACGGTGCGGCGCTTCATCCGCAACCTGCGCGACGGCGCCACCTACGTGCACTTCGACCAGCCGTCCAACGCCTTCTACAACGCCGGCTGGATCCTGATGGCGGAGCCCACGGGCGACCAGCTCAACGGCGTGGGCGCGGGGCGGCCGCAGGTGGACGCGGAGTTCCCGATGGACCAGGGCAACCCGTACGACCCGCCGGGCACCTCCGGCGACTCGCGCACGCAGGCGGGCTTCACCACCTTCGGCCCGGTGCACCTGCTCACCGCGCTGCTGGAGGTGCAGGGCCGCGCGGCGCGGGCGGTGTGGTGGCAGAAGTGGGGGGTGCACCGCCGCCTGCGTCCGGAGGAGTACGGCGGGCGCGTGGACAACCAGCTCAAGGGCCGGCGCAGCTACCCGCTGCACACCAGCATCCTGACCTCGCTGCAGACGGGCGGGCTGAGCCCCTACTACCCCGCCACCGGGTCGTACCTGCTGCCGCAGGCCTTCCCGGAGGGCGCGCCCACGCACCCGGCGTACGGCGCGGGGCACGCCACCATCTCCGGCGCGTGCATCACCATCCTCAAGGCGTTCTTCGACGACGGCAAGACGATCGAGAACCCGGTGATCGCCAGCGCGGACGGGCTGTCGCTGGTGCCGTACACGGGCACGGACGCGGCGCAGATGACGGTGGGCGGCGAGCTGAACAAGCTGGCGCACAACATCTCGCTCTTCCGCAACGCGGGGGGCGTGCACTGGCGCTCGGACGATACGGAGAGCCTGGCGCTGGGGGAGCGGATCGCCATCCGCCTGCTCCAGGAGATGAGCCTGGGCTTCAACGAGGACGACGCGTTCTTCCAGATCACCCGTCTGGACGGCCGCACCGTCCGCATCTTCGACGGCGTCGTGGAGCAGGAGGTCTACTGACCGCCTGCCGCTCCTGAGCGGCGGACACACCAGCGGGCCCGCGGCGCCAGACGCGGGCCCGCACTGCGGAAAGGAGTTTCCCGATGTTCTTGATCCAGGCCGCCCCGGCGGGGGCGGAAACGCTGTCGCCCGCGCCGGCGCCGCAGGTGCCCGGCGGGGCCCAGCCGGCGCTGGAGACGGTGGGGCTGGCGCTGCTGGCCTACGGCCTGGTGCAGCTGCTGTCGCGCGTGCTGGACCGCGTGCTGGGG
>DASTLD010000302.1:0-3482 GCA_035715345.1 Longimicrobium sp. | reverse complement strand
TCGCGGCTGTGAAAACGTGATGTCCGCCTGCGCGGACGGGCGCCGCGCGAGGGCGGGCGGCGGCGCGCGTGGGACGTCGGGCCGGACCGCGGCAGGTTGCGGCGCGCGGAGAACGCCCCTCCCCCGAAGTTGGGGGAGGGGCAGCGAGGAACGAGCGGGGAGGGGGCCTCCGCCCACGGGAGGCACCGAGCCGGATCAGCGATCGCACGCCTGCACGCGGCAGCCACCGCGCCGCCGCCGGCCCCTGCGCACCACCCTACGTTCTCTCCCACGCCGTTCGTGGGTCAGGCCAGGGCCCGTTCCCTGCAAGGCGCCGCGCCCATGCGACGCCTGGTCCTCTTCGACATCGACGGCACGCTGCTGCGCGCGGACGGCGCCGGCAAGCGCGCCATCCGCGACGCCCTGGCCCGGGTGTTCGGCACGGCGGGCAACGTGGACGGATACCCGTTCGCAGGGCGCACGGACCCGCAGATCGTGCGCACGCTGCTGGGCGGCGCCGGGGTGCCGCCGGAGCGCATCGACGCGGGGCTGGAGGCGCTGTGGCAGGCCTACGTGGCCAACCTGGAGCGCGAGATCGTGGACACCGAGGTGCGGGCGCTGCCGGGCGTGCCCGCGCTGCTGGACCGCGTGGAGGCGGGCGGAACGGAGACCGTGCTGGGGCTGCTGACGGGCAACCTGGCGGAGGGGGCGCGCATCAAGCTGCGGGCGGCGGGGCTGGACCCCCGCCGCTTTCGCGTGGGGGCGTTCGGGTCCGACCACGCGGAGCGGCCGGAGCTGCCCGCCGTGGCCGTGCGCCGCGCGCGCGAGCTGACGGGCGTGGACTACGCGGGCAAGCAGATCGTCGTCATCGGCGACACGCCGCACGACGTGAGCTGCGGGGCGCACCTGGGCGTGCGCACCATCGCCACCGCCACGGGCGGCTACACGCTGGAGGAGCTGGCCGCGTGCGGGCCGGACTACCTGTTCCTCGACCTCGCGGACACCGAGCGGGTCTGGCGCGCGATCGCGGACGACTGAAACGAGCGCGGGCCCCGCATCCGGCGGGGCCCGCTCAGCCTTCCGTGCCCGGCTCGCGCGTGCCGGTCAGCACGCGCACCCACGCGGGCGGCAGGCGCCCCCGCCCGCGGTACACGCCGCCGATGGCCCGCGCCGCCTCCGGCACCAGCCCCCGCCGCTCCGCCTCGGGAAAGCCCCAGAGCAGCACCTCCAGCACCGCCACCGCGTCCTCCGGCGCCAGGGCGTCGCCCGGCGCGCCGTCCGCCGCCTCGCGCAGCTCGCGCACGTAGAAGCGCTTCCACAGGCGCAGGTTGCGCTCGTACGGCATGGAGCCGTCGATGAACTTCTTGGTGGCGCCCACCTTTACGCCCGCGCGCTTGGCCACCTTCCGCAGCGAGGTGCGGGCCACCTGCTCCCGCACGTGCTCGCGGATGCGCTGGATGCCCGGATCGTCGGCACGCCCGGTCACCGGCGGCTCCCGGCTGCGGAGACGCCCCGGCCGCGCACGGCGGCTTGTGCACTTCGTTTACGTTGATTTGGCTTACACTCTAGAGATTAAGCGGCAGTTTTCGGCTGTGCAAGCGCTGAAAATCCAAGCGCCGCAACGTGTGCAGCGTGAACAGCGGAGCAACCCGAGCGTGCGGTTGCGCTTACGGGCATTTGACAGCCGCAAAAGTAAGCACCGCGCGCGCGGGCGGAACGGGCCAGAGGCGGGCGGCGCGGACGCCGCGCGGGACACGAGAGTACGCAGTTGACAGTACGCGCGGCCCCGCGCCTGGCATATGGTTCCCGTCACCGCGCGCACGCTCGCGGGGATCGTTCGCCGAGCGAACGCCGCCGACGAGAACGAGCCGGGCCGCCCGGGTGGGGCGGCCCGGCTCGCGTTCCGGCACGGAGGATGGGCTCAGCGCAGGCCGAGCTCCCCCATCACCTCTTCCAGCGTGTCGCGGTCCACGGCGTACATGCGCGCCATGTAGGCGGTGCTCAGCCCGTCGTCCCGCAGGTCGCGCAGCCGGTCGGCGGCCAGGCGGCGCACCAGGCGCTCGCGCGTGGACCGCTCCACCTCGTCGATGGGCAGCGGGCGCAGCGGGGTGACGGGAACCTCTCTCTCCGGGGACGCTGGGAGCGCGGCTTCGGCTCCGGTTTGCATGGGTCCTCCGCCCAGGCCGGGCAGGGTGGGGTGATTTGGCTTTTCTCTGGCCAAATGACGGAGCAAACCGCGCGCCAGTCTCTAAACACACGGCGCGCGCCGGCGTGCACTTGAGCGAAGTGCGCGCCGGGACTAGATTTGCGCCTCCACCCCACTGATCCCGGATTCCATCGGAATGACGAGCACCTGCCCGGCCTGCGCGGCCGAGACCACCGGCCGCTTCTGCCCGCAGTGCGGCGTGGCGCTGAACGCCACCTGCCGCGACTGCCAGAACCCGCTGCCGGCCGGCGCGCGCTTCTGCAACCAGTGCGGCGTGCCCGTGGCCGCCTCCGCCGTGGCCGACGTGCCCGTGCGGCGCCAGCCGGTGGCCGCGTGGGCGGTGGCCGGCGCCGCGGTGGTGGTGGCGGCCGCGGCCATCCTGGTGCCGGTCTTCCGCGGCGGCCAGGCGCCCCCCGCCGCGACAGCCGCGGCCTCGCTCGCTCCCGCCGGCCCGGCCGCGGGGGACCCGTCGCAGGTCGACGTCGCGAACATGCCGCCGCGCGAGGCGGCGGACCGGCTGTTCAACCGCGCCATGCAGACCGCCACGGCGGCGGACACGGCGCAGCTCGGGTTCTTCACGGGCATGGCCATCCAGGCGTACGGCCGCGTGCCGGAGCGCGACGCGGACCTGCACTACCACCTGGGCGAGCTGTACCGCCTGCAGGGCGATGCGGCGGCGGTGCGCGCCCAGGCGGACAGCATCCTGGCCGGCGACCCCGAGCACCTGTTCGGGCTGGTGATGGCCGGCCGCGCGGAGCAGATGCGGGGCAACGCCGAGGCCTCCAGGGAGGCGTACCGCCGTTTCCTGGGCGTGTACACGGCGCAGGTGGCGCGCAACCTCCGCGAGTACCAGGATCACGCGCAGGCGCTCCCGTCGCTGCGCGGCGAGGCGGAGCAGGCCGTCAGGTAGGACGATTCGCGATCGGAGCGGGGTGCCTCTCGAGAGCGGAGGCCCCCTCCCCGCTCGTTCCTCGCCGCCCCTCCCCCAACTTCGGGGGAGGGGCTTTCCGTCTGCGCCCGCCGCGGTCTGCCGTGCGCCTGCCGTCCCCGTAGAGACGCCCCGCCGGGGCGTCTCTACCATGGACATGCGCGGATCGCCGCCCGGCGCACGGCGCTCTCCCGTTCAGTCGGCGAAGGCCGACTTCACGTTTTCGTTGCCGCGAATTCATTGAGGGTCGGACATAAATAGACCGCCGCGCGAAGTCATTGACTCCGCGCGGCGTACCTCCTGGATTGTGTGGTGTCGAGACACACAGCCAAGGAGGCATGCCTATGGTAGTCGCCGACCGGCTTCTCG
>DASTLD010000301.1:0-5555 GCA_035715345.1 Longimicrobium sp. | reverse complement strand
CGCGGGCGGGCGGATGGACGCCGCCGCACACCACCAGCAGCGCCGCGAACCGCCCCGGATGGCGCGCGGCGATGCTCCAGGTGCCGTATCCCCCCATCGACAGGCCGGTCAGGTACACGCGCGCCGGATCCGTGTGGTACTCGCGCTCCGTGCGGGCCAGCGCCGACAGCGCCAGGCGCTCCATCTCCCCCGTCCACGACTGCTCGGGACGCGCCTGGGGGATGACGACGATCGCGGGCCAGCGCTCCACGCCGCGGCGGATGGCCGCGGGCAGCCCCACCTGCGTCTGCGCCAGCCCGTCCGTGCCGCGCTCGCCGGCGCCGTGCAGGAACAGGATCACCGGCCAGCGCCGCCGCGGCGTGTACTCCGGCGGCACGTACACCTGGTAGCGGTAGGTGCTGTCGCCCAGCGCCAGCGTGCGGAACAGGAAGCCGGTCTCCCTCCGCTGCGCATCCGCATCGCCCGGGACGGAAAGGAGCAGGGCGAGGACGAGGAAGACTGCGCGCATTCTCATCACCCCTGGAAAAGCCTCACGCAGAGACGCAGAGGACGCGGAGAAGTCTCTCTGCGCCCTCTGCGTCTCTGCGTGAGCCCGGTTTTTTCAGCTCAGCGGATCGAGTTGTACAGCCCGTTGAACAGGAACTTGAACGTGCCGTGCGGCTGCGCGCGGAAGGTGATCTCCGGGCCGAACAGGTAGAGCGTGCCGCGCCCCACCGGCGCCGACGCCACGGCCACGCCGCCGTTCAGGTGCTGCTGCCCCCACGCCCACCCGCTGCGCAGCGGCTCCGCCGAGTCGAACCAGGCGATGCGCCGCACGCCCGCCGCCTCCGCGCCCGGCCCCAGCCGGAACACGGGCGAGTCGTCGAACATCACGTCCACGCGCTCCGGCATGCCCCAGGCAACGGGCTGGTCGTTGTCCACCGCCACCCGCAGCACCGAGCCCGGCACGAAGAACTTCTCGCGCGGCAGGTGTCGCGTGCTGTCGCCCACCGCCTCCACCAGGTGGTCCTCGATGGGCAGGCCCAGGTGCTGGGCCAGCACCGTGCTGCCGCCGATGGTCAGGACGGTCCCGCCGTTCTGCAGGAACTCGCGCAGGCGCGGCACCGTGCGCTCCACCGTCACCAGGCCGAGCTGGTTGCGATACTGCTCGGGGATCGTGCCGGCGTCCGGGAAGCGCACCTGCCGGTCGCGGTCTGGGATGGCGCCGTCGGGGAAGATCAGGACGTCGTACTTCGCGTTCAGGTTGCCCGCGTCCAGCTCCGGCGCGAACACCACCTGGAACGGGAAGTGGAACTGCTCCAGCAGCCAGCGCGTCCACCCGCTGGGCATGCTGCCGCCGTACACGTCCCACAGGCCGATGCGCAGCGGCCGCAGCCGGCGCGCCTGGCGGGGCACCCGGCTGTGATGCACCGGCTCGAAGTCCACCCCCAGCTCCCGGGCCAGCCCGTCGATGCTCTCATGCGCCGCGCGGCCGCGGCCGCGGCCCCCCTGCGCGGAAATGTAGAAATCGCCCGCGTGCGGCCCCTCGCCCTCGCGCGGGCCCGTCTCCACGCGCGACACCTCGATGCCCGCCGCCAGCAGCCGGTTGACCGCCTGGAACGCATCGTTCTGCGTGGGCGAGAGGGCGTACCCGGCGGGCGCCCAGCGCGGCGTGGGAATGCGGCCCTCCGGCGGCGACACGTTCCACTCCGTGATCGGCTGCAGCGGCCCGTCGAAGGCGGTCAGGATGCGGTCGAACCGCACGCCCATCTGGTAGGCCAGCGTGTACCCCGCCACGTCGTACGGCGGGATGGGCGGGCCGCCCTCGTAGCGGAAGTCGTTGGGGTGGTCCTGCGGCTCGAACATGTCCAGCAGGTGCGGCCGGAACGCCTGGTCCGCCTTCACCACGTACGAGCCCTCCGGATACGTCTTGCCGTTCACCGTGAACGACGCCGTCGCGCGGTGGACCGTGACTCCCGTCTCCAGCAGCGTGTTGACGAACTTGGTGGCGGTGGGAAAGTCCGGCTGGTCGCTGGGGATGATGAAGCCCCGCGGGTCGCGCCACTCCGGCCGGCGCAGGAGCGCCAGGTAGCGCGCGGACTGCTCCGCGTTGGGCGCGCCCTGGAACAGGCCGCCCGGCGCCATCGTGGGGTCGCCGCCGGCGCGCTGGCCCTGGCGGTCGCGCTGCATGGCCGCGGTCACGCTGTCGATGTGGCGCGGGTACGGCGTCCAGCTGTCCGCGCGGCCGCGCTCGATGGAGTTGCGGCCCATCCGCCAGAAGTTCTCCAGCAGCGTGGTGCGATACCGGCTGGCGTAGTCGAGCACCGCGTAGTTGGCGGTCACCGAGTAGTCGATGGACTGCCGGAACTTCCACTCCCGCGGGGTGATGGGGTGCGGCAGGTCCGAGCTGGGGAGCTGGCGCGTGGGGATGAACGGGATCTGCATCGGCGTGGGGCTGCCGATGGTCTCCGTCAGCAGCCCGATCATGTTGTGGAAGTACGTCGTGGTGCGCAGGCCGCCGTTCCACCAGGCGGAGTAGTTGGCCCCGCGGCGCTGCGTCACGCCCGGCTTGTCCTCCGCGATGAAGCGCGTCTGCATGGCCGCGCCCACCATCTCCAGCCCGGGGTAGATCAGCGGGTCGTAGCGGTAGTTGAGCGGGTCGCGGAAGGGCGGCGCGAACATCACCGTCCCCGTGGGCCCCGTCTGGTGGTGGTTGTAGACGATCTGCGGGAACCACTGGTGATACATCACCCGGTTCATGTTCTCCGTCTCGGGCTGCGTCGAGGCGTAGAAGTCCCGGTTGTTGTCGTGGCCGATGTACTTCTGGTACAGGCGCGGCAGCCAGGCCAGCGAGCGCTGCCGCGGGTCCGGGCTGCGCATGTACCAGTCGCTGACCAGGTCCATGCCGTCCGGGTTGGCGTGGACGAAGAGGACCACCACATCGTCCAGGATGCGCAGCGTCTCCGGGTCGCTGCGGCTGACGAGCTGCCACAGCGTCTCCATGAGCTGCTGCGCGCCCAGCACCTCCGTGGCGTGCAGCCCGCCGTCGATCCACACCACCGCCTTGCCCTCGCGCGCCAGCGCGGCGGCCTGCGCGCTGTCCACGCCCTCCGCCCGCGCCAGGCGCCGGCTGATGTCGCGGTAGCGCTCCAGGTTGCGGTGGTTCTCGGGGCTGGTGACGATGGCCATGAGCTGCGTGCGCCCCTCCGCCGTGCGGCCCATCTCCACCACGCGCATGCGGTCGCTCTCGCCGTCGAGCTTGCGCCAGTAGGCGGTGAGCGCCTGGTAGTTGGGCAACACGTAGTCCGCGCCGATGGGATGGCCGAACTGCTCCTGCGGGCTGGTCAGGCGCTGCGCCTGCCCCTGCTGCGCCAGCCCGGCCAGCGCCACGGCCAGCGCCGCCCCGCTCCGGCGAATGCGTACGGACGAGATCACCCGGTGCTCCTTCTCCTCGGTTTCCGCAGGCGCACCCAACCGCAGGCGCCACCCGCACTTGCTCCGCTCCTGAACATGTGGAGGACCGCCAGTATCGAACACGTGTTCGGGCGTGTCAAGCGCAGGGAGAACGTGCGCACCCTGTATGAACCGAGCAGAGGTCCATATCGCCTGTACATTCCTTGCAAGTGAGTATATCGTTTCCATCCGGCCCCTATAGACTTTCCCTCAGCGCAATCCTTCTGATGGACAAACGCTACCAAGTCTTTCTGAGCTCCACATACGCCGATTTGAAAGACGAGAGGCGGCGGGTGATCCAAGCCCTAATGGAACTGGATTGTATTCCTGCCGGCATGGAGATTTTCCCTGCGGCTGACGAAGAGCAATGGGAATTTATTAAACACGTTATCGATGATTGCGATTACTACGTCCTGATCATCGGAGGGCGTTATGGGTCGCTTACTGCCGAAGGTGTCAGCTACACCGAGAAGGAGTATGATTACGCTAGTCAGAAGGGCTTGCGAGTTCTTGCGTTTCTTCATGAGCGGCCGGAGGAAATTCCGGTCGGAAAGTCGGAGCTCGATCCAGAACTCCGGGCGAAGTTGGATAGCTTCCGGACGCGGGTATCAACCGGAAGGCTCGTCCGATTCTGGCGCTCACCTGAGGAGTTGCCAGGGCTCGTAGCGCTGAGTCTATCGAAGACGATAAAGGCGTACCCCGCCGTTGGATGGGTGAGGGCAAATCTCGTAACGAATGTGGAGGTTCTGAGTGAACTGAATGAACTCCGGAAGCGGAATATTGCGTTGGAGGAAGAACTGCAGGAACTCAGAGTCGCAACACCAGAGCCGAAGCCCGCTCGCGTACTCGCCCCCCTTAACAGCCCCATTCTGGTAACTGGTACGTTTACACCCTTTGGAAAGGCGCTGCCAGAGACTTTCAGCGTTTCTGTAACGTGGTTCGAGATTTTCGCTGCGATTGCCCCACTGCTCCTTGAGCATCCGAACGATGCACTCGTCAAGCGCCACCTGTCTGAATATTTGCTCGACCGGTCCGGGAAAAGGGGAAAGACCTCGAGTATCAACGGAAGTAACTTTGATACTATCAAAGTTCAGCTCATGGCGTACGGTTTTGTCTCAATCAGATACAACAAGACTGTTCAAGGTGGAATGGCGCTGTTTTGGGCTCTCACGGAAGCGGGCATGGAAACGATGTTGGAGCTACGCACCGTCGGAGACGTTTCCGTGTAGGTGCAAGGCATCAGATTTCAGAATAGCCTTGCGCAAAGGACGCACTTTATCCATGGTGGCTCAGACATACCGCATTCTTGATTACCCGACGAACGGCCCGCGCAGGTAGGCTCGCACGGGTCCGGCCGACACAGGAGGCTCGATCGGGGGCTGCTAGTTCCCAAGCACGAGCCGGCGCTCGCCGGCAAGGGCTTCGCGGAGGTTGTAGGGGGCGGAGAGCTCCACCTGCAGGCGGTGGGTCAGGTGGAGCAGGTGCAGGTAGGCCACGTCCCACTCGGTCGGCTCGTACTCCAGCATGCGGCTGGGGCAGGTGAACGCGGCCATCACCGACCGCCAGCTGCACGTGTGCCCCACCCCCAGCACGTGCCGCAGCTCGTGCTGCACCACGTTGGGGCTGCGCATCACGGTGGGGTTCAGGAAGAGCACGGTGCCGTTCTCCAGGTGCCCGTTCCCGTCGGGGTGAGAGCCGCCGCGGGCGCTGGCGCCGATGCTGTGGTCGATGCGGACCATCACCCGGTGCAGCCCCGGCATGCCCTCCGGCGCGGGCGTGAACCAGCGTACGCCGTCCGCCTGCATCGCCGCCTCCGCGGCCGCCCAGAAGTGGAGCGAATCCGCCGGCGTGATGGGCTCGTGCGTGGCCGCGTGCCCAAAGGCGACCGGCACCGGCAGGCGCGCGTGGTCCCAGCTCACCGCGCCGCGGGGGTAGTAGTACGCGCTCGCCTCGCCGGGCGGCGAGGCGAAGGCCAGGTCCATGCTGACCGGCACCGTCTGCCCCGCGAAGTGGCCGCGCGCGATGGTCCACGCGCGCGGGATCATCAGCACCCGCACCGGCTCCGCCGCGCGCGCGGCGGGCAGGCGCATCCACGCCGGGTGAGCCGTCCGCGCGGCGCGGTC
>DASTLD010000300.1:0-5484 GCA_035715345.1 Longimicrobium sp. | reverse complement strand
CGCGCGGGTCGTCGCCGCGGCGCACGGCCTCGGGCGCCCAGCGGCTGCCCAGCATCTGCAACATGTTGCCCATCCCCAGGCTGCGCGGGTGCATCTTCTGGATCTCCACCAGGAACACCAGCGCCGTCAGCACCGGCTGGTACGCCTCGCGGTCCGTGATGCGCAGCCGCAGCGCCCGGCAGCGCCGGTCGCGGAACTGCATCCAGTCCGTGCCCCGCGGCGTGAACTCCGCCAGCGAGAACTGCACGCCCGGCAGGTTGTAGCCGCGCACCCGCCGCAGCAGCTCCGGCGCGTCCAGGTACGGCGCGCCCACGTAGGTGAACGGCGCGTCCGTCCCCCGCCCCACGGACAGGTTGGTGGTCTCCAGCATCACCAGCCCGGAGAACGCCAGCGCCGCGTCCAGGTTGCGGATGTTGGGCGACGGGTTCACCCACGGCAGCCCCGTCTCGTCGAACCAGCGCCCGCCCCGCCACCCGTCCGCCGGGATCACCGACAGCCGCGCGCCCACGCGGTACTCGCCGTTCACGTAGCGCGCGATCTCGCCCGCGGTCATGCCGTGGCGCAGCGGCACGGGATAGTAGCCGGTGATGAGCGGTCCGCGGCTGCGCATCTCGTACTGCATCAGCGGCCCCTCCACCTTCGCGGTCACCGGGTTGGGCCGGTCCAGCACGACGAAGGGGATTCGGTGCTTCGCCGCCTCCTCCATCGCCATCGCCATGGTCCAGACGTAGGTGTACGGCCGCGCGCCGATGTCCTGGATGTCGAACAGCAGCACGTCGATGCCGCGCAGCATCTCCGCCGTGGGCCGCTCCGTGGAGCCGTACAGGCTGTAGACGGGCACGCCGGTGCGCGCGTCGCGGCCGTTCCGGATGCGCGCGCCGCCGTCCACGTTGCCCCGCAGCCCGTGCTCCGGCCCGAACAGCGCCACCAGCCGCACCTCCGGGTGGCGGTGCAGCACGTCGATGTCGCTGCGCCCGTCGGAGGTGATGGCCGTGTGGTTGGTGATCAGGCCCACGCGCTTGCCGCGCACCAGGTGCAGCGAGTCGCGCAGCAGCACCTCGATCCCCGGCCGCACCGCCGCCTCGGGCGAGGGGGGAGACACGGTGATCGCCGGAAGCGACGCGAGCGCGGCCCGGCCGCCGTCGCCGCCGGCCGCGGGCCAGGCGAAGGCCACCGCGGCCGCGAGGGCCGCCGCAACGCGCGCGGAAAAGCTGGACGTCATCGTGATGCGATGGCGCGGGTTCCGTCTCGGCGAGGCGCCCCACCGGTGGAGCGCCCGTCTGGAGGTGGTGTCTGCGTGTGATGGAGCCCGGAAGTGCCCCGGAGCGGGGCGCGATGTGAAACCCGGATGCGACGACCGGGTTCCGCCAGCGAGGTGAAGTGCCTCCCGTGGGCGGAGGCCCCCTCCCCAAACCCCTCCCCCAACTTCGGGGGAGGGGCTTCGAACATCAAGCTCTTCCGAGCTCTGCGGCTCTCCGTTTTCCTCCGCGGCTCCGCGTGAAACCCCGTGGGCGAAAACCCATGTTCCTGCGGGAACGGCACTTGCGAGGGTCGCGCGGCCTGACGCAGTGAGGCACGGACCAGGACGGGCAGCCAGGAGAGCCATGAACGATCCGCGACCCGACCGCAGGGGGTTCCGCCGCGAGCACCCGGTCTTCTTCTGGAGCACGATGGCGGTGGCGGGGCTGCTGCTGATCGGCACGCTCGCGGTGGCCATCCGCATCCCCAAGTACCGCAGCGAGACCGCGGACATCAACTCGCGGCTGACCGCCGCCGAGCGCGCCACCCGCGACTCGCTGCTGCAGCTCAGCCAGAAGCGCACGCAGCTCGCCATCGCCGTGCTGCAGCGCGACATGCGCGTCCGCTCGTACGAGACCAAGAAGCGCCACCTGGCCATCGTCACGGAGGACTCGGTGCTGGAGCTGCGCCAGGGCGCCGTCACGCTGCGCCGCGTCAAGATCCACGTGGGCCCGGACTCCACCATCAGGGCGCCGGACGGGCGCACCTGGCGGCTGGTGCGCCCCGTGGGCGAGCGCAAGATCGCGGAGCGGCAGTCGTCGCCCACCTACACCATCCCCGAGTGGGTGTACGTGGGCGCCGGCCAGCCCGTGCCCGCGGAGAGCGAGCGCAAGGTGGCGGGCGGGCTGGGGACCTACGTGCTGCGCCTGGACGACGGGACGGAGATCTACAGCCAGCCCCGGCGGGGGCCGCTCAAGGACATGGTCAAGCCCGGCGCCTTCATGGTGCCGCGCGGCGCGGACCTGGCGGCCATCTTCGACGCCGTGGGCGAGGACACGCCGGTCTACATCTACTGACCGGGCATACAGGAGGAGGAGGGACGATGGACTCCACGCACGACCGCAGGAAGCCGCCGGAGCTGCCGGAGCGCCGCAACCTCACGCCCGTGGGGCGGCTGCGGCGCCTGTTCCGCGAGAACCGCCGCACCACGCTCACGCTGCTGCTGGCGGTGCTGGTGACGGCCGGCCTGTTCGTGGCCACCAGCGCCTGGGCCGTCAACGAGCGGCTGACGCGGCGCGTCACGGAGATGGCGTACCTCAAGGACACGCGGGCGATGGAGCACCTGCGCAGCCAGGAGAAGCAGCGGGTGGCGCGGGTGGCCCAGCGCGAGCGCGAGCTGGCGGAGAAGGAGAAGGAGGTGGGCCCCGGCGACGCGCCCTACCTGGTGGTGAGCCTGGCCGAGCGGCGCGTGTCGTACATCAAGGGCAACGACACCATCTTCCGGGCGCCGGTGGCGGTGGGATCGGGCAAGACGCTGGTGCTGGGCGGCAGGACCAAGCGCTTCCAGACGCCGCGCGGCCGCATGGCCATCACCCACAAGGAGCTGAACCCCACCTGGGTGCCGCCCAACTGGCACTACATCGAGTACGCCCGCGCCCGCGGCATGCGCGTGGTGGACATGAGCAACGCGTCGCCGGGGGCGCTGGCGGGGTACGCGGCGGGGCGCGTCCCCGTGCGCGGCAACACCGTCATCATCCCGCCGTGGGGCAGCCCGCAGCGCGCGCACAAGGGCGTGCTGGGGGTGGCCAAGCTGGAGATGTACGACGGCTACTACTTCCACGGCACGGACAACGAGGCCTCCATCGGCAGCGCGGCCAGCCACGGCTGCATCCGCATGCGCAGGGACGACATCCTGTGGATGTACCGCAACGTGCCCCTGGGCACCCGGGTGTACATCTACTGAAAAGTGCGTGAGTGCTGAGTGCGTGAGTGCGTGAGTGGACTGATCCGCTTCCGCACTCACGCACTTCCGCACTCACGCACTTCAGTTCAGATCCACTTGTTGCGCTTGAAGTACGCGAACAGCCCGGCGCCCACCGCCGCCATCACGCCCAGCCCCCACAGGTATCCCAGCCGCCAGTCGATCTCCGGCATGTGCGTGAAGTTCATGCCGTAGATGCCCGCGATCCACGCCATCGCCATCAGGATGATGGACCACGCCGCCATCACCCGCATGGTCTCGTTGAGCTGGTGCGACGACAGCGAGAGCTGGCCCTCCATGGCCCCGGACAGCAGGTCGCGCATGGTGTCGATCTCTTCCGTGACGCGGATGGCGTGGTCGTGCACGTCCTGGAAGTACGGCAGCATCTCCGGCTGCAGAAAGGGGATGTCGCGCCGCAGCAGGCTGCCGATCAGCTCGCGCTCCGGGCCGGTGACGCGGCGGAACAGGGACAGCTCGCGGCGCATGGCCATGATGGACTGCATCACCTCGTCGCGCGGGCGGTCGGCGGCGCTTCCCGTCTCGATCTCCGCCACCCGCTCGGAGAAGTGGTCGATGATGGGAAAGTAGCCGTCCACGATCAGGTCCACGATGGCGTAGGCCAGCTGCCCCGTGCTGCGGAAGCGCGACGGCACGCTGCGCCACTGCGCGATGACGTGCGTCAGCTCCTCGATGCGCCGGTCGTGGACCGTGACGACGTAGTTCTCGCCGATGAAGGCGTGCAGCTCGTTGAGCGCCATGCGCCCGCGCTCGGCGTTGATGCGCGCCGAGTACAGCACCAGGAAGAAGTAGCCGGGGTAGCGGTCGATCTTGGGACGCTGGCGGCCGCGCACCGTGTCCTCCACCGCCAGGGGATGGAAGCCCATGCGCTTGCGCAGGAACTCCGTCTCCGCCTCGCCCGGCGCGGCGATGTCGATCCACACCACCGCCGGGTCGCCCTCGCGGCGGTCCTTCTCTTCGCGCTTGATGATCTCCACCGCGTGCTCCAGCGCGATGGCGTGCACGCCCGTGCTGGTCTCCGCGTAGGCGTGGACGTGCGTGCTGCGCTCCGCCGCGGTGGGGTCCTCGCAGAGCGGGTCCTGGATCTCGTCAACGGGCGGCGCGCCGGCGGTCATATCCGGGGACGGTGTTGGTGACGGCGGCCGCGGCCACCTCCAGCAGGCCCAGCACCACGTGCGGCAGCCGCACCTCCAGGTCGAACCCGAAGATCCACGGCGACGCGGCCAGCAGCACGCCCCCCACCGCGTCCAGCGCCAGGTGCACCGGCATGGGCAGGCGCCGCACCGCGCCCAGCTCGTAGTCCGTGAACAGGCTGTAGCCGATCCCGCCCAGGCCCACCACGACCGGCACCCACGTCTCCGCGCCGCCGTCCGCGAAGCCCAGCAGCCACGGCGAGGCGGCGATCAGCGCGCCCAGCGCGTAGTCCAGCATCCCGTGCACACGGGTGGGAAGCCGCATAAGCCCCTTTCCGCTCCCGGTTGTCGACATGTACCCACAGGCTACGCCGCGCCGCGGGGTGCAAGCGCCGCGCCCGCCACGCTCAGCGCCACGGCTCCAGGATGCCGCGCGAGCCGCCCTCCACACCGGCGGCCGGGTGCAGCCAGCGCGCGAGCGCCTCGATGCCCTCCACCACGCGCGGCCCCGAGCGGCTGAAGTACGCGCTGTGCCCCACCGCCGCGCCGCCCCCCGCGACGGCGCGCGGCGCCAGCGCGAGAAGCCGCCCGCGCGCCTCGTCGGCGTCCTGGCGCGCGCGCTCCAGCGGGTACCCGCAGGGCACCAGCAGCAGCCGGTCGGGATCCAGCTCCCGCGCCCGCTCCCAGGGGATCTCGCGCGAGTGCGATCCCGCCGTCCCGAGCAGGTTGTCGCCGCCCGCGGTCTCCACCATCTCCGGCACCCAGTGTCCCGGCGCGAAGGGCGGGTCCAGCCACTCCAGCGCCAGCACCCGCGGCCGCTCCCGCCCCGCCACCGCCGCGCGCACGCGCTCCACCCGCGCCCGCAGCCGCCCCACCGCGTCCCCGCCGCGCGCCGGCTGCCCCGCCGCATCGGCCACGTCGCGCATGGTGGCGAAGATCTGCTCCAGCGTGTGCGCGTCCAGCGAGAGCACGCGCGGCGTCCACTCCAGCGCCGCCACCGCCTGGTCGACGGAGCCGGTGGGCACCGCGCACACCTCGCAGACACCCTGGGTCAGCACCAGGTCCGGCCGCGCCGCCCGCAGCGCGTCCACGTCGATCTCGTAGACGCTGCCG
>DASTLD010000299.1:0-3267 GCA_035715345.1 Longimicrobium sp. | reverse complement strand
CGTTCCGGGGGATGCGGACGTCTACGTGGTGCTCGCCACGCCGGCGGCGCAGGCGGGTGCCGCGCTCGCCTCGCGCGCCCGCGCCGGCGCGACGGTGGTGCTCGCCGCCGGCGCCGTCCCCGGCGCGATGCTCACGGCGCTGCCGTGGCGCGGCTCGGTCGCGGCGGAGCAGGGCGGGGCGGGGACGATGTGGTTGGGGCCGGAGACGGAGCTGGCCGGCGCGCCCGCCCGCGCGACCGGCACGCCGGCGAAGGGCGCCCGGGTGATCGCATCGTGGCAGGACGGGCGCCCCGCGGCGACCGCGGTGCGGCACGAACGTGGCTGCGTGGTCTTCGTGGGCGCGGAGCTGGAGACGGGCGAGCTGCCGCTGTCCGGCGCCTACCCCGCCGCGCTGGACCGCCTGGCGCGCGGCTGCGAGCCTTCCGCCGATCCCGCCGGCGATGCGCCGCTGGACGCGGGGGCCCGCGCCGTGCTGCGCGGGATGGGACCGGCCGCCGTGGCCGCGGGCGCGCTGGGCGGCGCAGGGCAGGGCACGCCACTCGGGCGCTGGGTGCTGGCCGCCGCGCTGGTTGTCGCATTGCTGGAGACCTTCCTGGCGTACCGCCGACGGACCGCATGAACACCATCGCCACCGCACCGCCCCTCATCGCCCAGCCGCTGCGCGCCCCCGCGGACCGGCTGGTCGGCGGCGTGCGCGCGGCGTGGCGGCGCTCCGTGCTGCTGCGGGCGCTCGTCATCGCCCCGGCGCTGTTCGCGGCGGCCGCTGTGCTGCTGGTGCTGGCCGACCTGCTGATGCCCCTGCGCGCCGGCCCGCGCGAGGCGCTGCGCTGGCTGCCGGTGCTGCTGGGCGGGGGGTTCGCCGCCTGGTCGCTGGTCCGCGTAGCGCGGCCGCCGGCGCCGCGCGCGTTCGCCTTGCTGGCGGAGGAGCGCATCCCCGCGCTGGGCAACCGCCTGCTGACCGTGTTCGACGCCGCCGAGCGCGTGGGCGACGGCCCCGTCGGCCGCGCGTTCGTGGCGGAGGCGGAACGGTCGCTGGCCGCCGCGGACCTGCGCGGCGCGGCGCCCGTGCGCGTCCGCACGCCGGCCATCGTGCTCGCCGCGGCGCTCGCGGTGGCGGCGCTGTTCCGCATCGCCTTCCCGGCCGCGGCGGCGGAGGCGGTGAACCGCTGGCTGCATCCCGCCAACGCCTACGAGAGCCGCTGGCGCGAGGTGCGCGCGGAGACGCTGCCGAACGTCACCGCGCCGGTCATCCCCCCGTTCGACGAGCTGCGCTGGCGCATCGAGCCGCCCGCCTACGCCGGCCTGGCCGCGCAGGACGGCCGCGGCGACGACGCCATCACCGCATTGCCCGGCAGCCGCATCCGCCTGCGCAGCCGCTTTCCCGACGCGTGGGACGCGGTGCGCGCCGCGGGCATCGGCGGCGGCGCGCTGGGCGTGCGCCGCGCGGGCGGCGAGTGGATCGTGGAGTGGACCATGGCGCCGGACGCGAAGGGCGTCTCGCTGGAGGCCATGGCCGGGGGCCAGGTGGCGGCGCGGCGCATCGTGGCCCTCATCCCCCTGCCGGACCAGCCGCCGGACGTGCAGCTGACCCTTCCCGCCGAGGACCTGGTGCTGGCCACGGGCACCGGCCGCCTGCCCATCCGCGCCACCGCCGCGGACGACTACGGCGTGGGCGACTTCTCGCTGCACTGGACGCGCACGCGCGGCAGCGGCGAATCGTTCGAGTTCATCGAGGGGCAGTGGGCGTTCGCGCGCGTCGCACGCAACGGAAAGACGGCCGTCGGCGAGCTGACGGTGGACCTGGGCGCGCTGCAGCTCCAGCCCGGCGACGTCATGCACCTGCGCGCCGTGGCCCGCGACCGCAACACCGTCACCGGCCCAGGCGAGAGCGTGTCGCGGACCCGTATCGTGCGCGTGGCGCGGCCGGAAGAGGCGGACCTGATCAACACCGACATCGGCATGCCGCCGGAGCTCCCCAAGGACCCGGTGATGAGCCAGCGGATGATCATCGTCATGACCGAGCGCCTGCGCGACCGCGCGCCGAGGCTGCCGAAGCCCGAGCTGATGAAGCAGAGCAACGACATCGCCCTGCTGCAGGGCCGCCTGCGCGAGGTGGTCGGCGAGCAGATCTTCATCCGCTCCACGGGGGCCATGCAGGAGGAGGGCACGGACTTCAGCTACCTGGAGGAGCAGGGCCAGCCGCACGGGCACGAGGGTGAGGGCGAAGCCGGGCACGCGGAGGAGGAGGGCGGGGAAGCGGAGAAGATGACGCCCGAGGAGCTGCTGGAGGCGGCGTCCGAGGCGACGGGGACGGGCCGGCAGGAGGAGATCGCGCACACGCACGACGAGGGGCCGGTCATCGACGTGAACCGCACGCTGGTGCTGCTCTACAACCTGATGTGGTCCAGCCAGCGCATGCTGAACGTCGGCCAGCCCGATTCCGCGCTGCCGTACCAGTACGACGCGCTACGGATGATCCAGGAGCTGAACAAGCACGAGCGCATCTACCCGCGCGGCAACGTGAGCGTAGACCCCATCAACGTCCCCGAGGCGCGCGGGACGGGGAAGATGGACGAGGTCGATCCCGCCGGCCGCGGCGCCGGGCCCGCGGTGCCCTCCGTGCTGCCGCTGCTGGCCTCGCTCGACCGCGCCGCGGCCGGGCTCGGGCGCAAACCGCCGCGCGAGGCGTCGCTGGAGATCAGCAACCTGGCCGCTCGGGCGCTGGCGGACCCCGCGGCGGACCGCGAGGCGGCGGCGCTCATCTCCCGCGCGTCCGGCGAGGCCGCGGCGGGGCGCGCCGACCGCGCCCGCGACCTGCTGCGCCGCGCGCGGGCCCGTCTGGCGCCGTCCGCGTCCTCCGCATCGCGCCCGCTGCCCAGCACCGCGGACCCCGCCGCCGCCGACTACTTCCGCCGCCTGGGGAGGACGCCGTGAGCGCGGGCCGCATCTCCCGCGTGCTGGCGATGCTGGCGGTGGCGCTGGCGGCGGGCGCATCGTCGGCCGCGCGGGCGCCGGAGCCGTTCGTGTTCGCCACCGCGCGCTACGAGAGCGGCGACTGGAACTCCGCGCCGCTGGTGCCCACGAACGTCATTCACTCCATCGCCCAGTACACCTCCATCCCGGTGGCCTCGCAGGGGGCGGTGGTGGACCTGGGCAGCCCGGAGATCTTCCGCTTTCCCTTCGTCTGGCTGACCGGGCACCTGCCGGTGCGCTTCAACCAGCAGGAGAGCGCCAACCTGCGCGCGTACGTGCAGCGCGGCGGGTTCA
>DASTLD010000298.1:0-7115 GCA_035715345.1 Longimicrobium sp. | reverse complement strand
GCCTGCCGCGCACGCAGGGTGAGGGCCCTACCGCCCGATCCAGTAGCTGGCCTTGATCACGAAGATGTTGTCCGGCTTGGGATCGAAGATGGCGTTGGCGTCGCGCGAGAAGTCGAAGTCGCCGAACGGCTGGCTGGCCGCGCGCTGCTGCTGCCACACGAAGAACAGCGTGGAGCCGGGCCGGTACTCCCAGCGCAGCACCGCGTTGCCCCGCAGCGAGCGCACGTTCAGGTCCGGGTTGCGGAAGTCGAACACCACGTCCGACCGCTCCGCCTCCACCGCGCAGTTGCCGGCCGGGTCCGCGATGTAGCGGTTGGTGTCCTGGTCGTAGCAGAGGGTGCCGAAGTCCTCGCCGTACACCTGCTTCTCCGTGGTCCGCGGCCCGGTGAACTCCTTGAACCGGTCGTAGTCGCCCGCGAACACGAAGGGCTGCGCGAACAGCTCCAGCGTCAGCGTGGGCGTGAACGTCCAGTTGAGGCGCGTGTTCATGGAGAAGGTGTTCTGCGCGATGTCCGCGAACAGCACCCGCTGCCCGGCAAAGTGCGTCGCCGTCTCGTCCGTCGTCCGCGCCACGTACTGCGTCATGGACTTGTTGTACGAGTACGCCGGGCCGAACGAGAACTGGACGTTGGGCGCCGGCTTGACGCGCAGGCCCACGTCCACGGCGCGGTAGCGGCCGCCGTCCGTGTAGTTGATCAGGTTGCCGCTGGCGGACACGACCAGCTTCCTGCGGCCGTCGGTGCTGAAGCGGCTGTGCAGCAGGTACCCCGCCGCCCGCCGCACCACCGGCCCGCCGCGCGTCAGCCGGTCGTCGTTGACCTCCGGGTACACCTCCGCGTAGAACGCCGCGTTCCAGTAGTTGGCCAGCTGCCCGCCGGTGAAGGCGTGGAGCTGCCCCGCCGTGCGGTCGCCGTCGTAGTTGTACTCCTGCTGCCCGCCCAGGATGGCGATCCAGTTGCGGTACGCCTTCGTCGGCGTGTTCCACACCCGCATCACGTTGCCCAGCAGCCACACGAAGTCCGCGCGGTTCATGAACGCCGCGTCGTTGACCTCGAAGCCCGGGCTGCGGTAGTTGACCGCGCCCTCCCACTGCCACGGGCCCGCGTCCTTGGCCATGCGCAGGTAGCCGCCGTAGCCGCGCAGCGCCGTGGCGCCGGTGTCAAGCTCGTCGCTGAAGAGGCCGTTGCCGCCGCTGACCCGGTCCGGCCGCTGGAAGTAGCGCGCGGACGTGGTCTGCAGCCGCCCGATGGCCAGCGAGTCGCCCGCCGTGTTGGAGACCGCGACGTTGCCCATCAGGTGGTAGGTGCGATTGTTCCACCACATCTCCCAGTCCACCCCCACCGCCTCCGCGTGCGCGGGCAGCCGGTTCTCCAGCGCCTCCGAGTCGAAGCGGCGGATGACGGAGGTGGCCATGGCGCCCACCGTCATGTTGCCGCCGCGGTAGTTGCGGCGCACGCGGCCCACGAAGTAGTTGGTGGCCGGCTCCACCTCTTCCGTGAAGCGCTCGCCCAGCTCGTCCTGCACCAGCGCCCGCTCCGAACGCGTGACCGCGTCCAGCAGGCCGATCTGCAGGCCGCCGCGCGTGCGGCCGGTGACCTTGGCCGCGCCCAGGATGGTGCTGTTCTCCGGCGTCTGCGTGAACTCCGCGTCCGGCGCGGTCACGAAGCCCTGCGGCGCGCGGCCGACGCGGCGGCTGTAGAAGAGCGACATTCCCTGCAGGTTCGAGCAGTTGATGCAGCGCGCCCCGCCGAAGCCGAACAGGCCGCTGCCCTCCACGAAGAACGGCCGCCGCTCCGCGAAGCTGGTCTCGAAGGCGGACAGGTTGACCACCGCCGGGTCCACCTCCACCTGCCCGAAGTCCGGGTTGATGGTGGCGTCCAGCGTCAGCGTGGAGCTGAGCTGGTAGCGCACGTCCACGCCGGCGCGCACGCCGTAGTCCGCGTCGCTCTGGAAGGGGCTGCCGGCCTGCGCCGGCGTCACGTAGCGGGCGCGGCTCAGCACGTAGGGCAGCAGCTCCATGCGCCCGCGGTTGCGCGGCGCCCGCAGCCCGTCGATGTGCCCGAAGCGGGTGGGCCCGCCCTGCTCGCTGCGGCCCCACGGCGCCCACATGGACGACTCGTTCAGCCGCTGCACGTAGCGCCACACCTGCATGCCCCAGGTCTGCACGCTGTCGCGGGGAAAGCGGAGCTGGCTGAAGGGGATCTTGAGCTCCGCCGTCCACCCCAGCGAGTCGATGGCCGTCCCCGCGCTCCACACCGGGTCCCACGACGGATCCGCGTTGGCGCTGGCCTGCCCCGCGTCGAACTTGACGCCGGACGGGTTGATGTTGAAGACCGTGCGCCCCGTGTGGTCGTGGTAGGTGTCGAAGACGATCTCGAGGTTGTCCGACTCGGCGCCCTGGTCGCGGCGGGCCAGGCGGGTGCGCACGCCCCTGGCCCCCTCGGTGTCGAACATCCGCGCGCCGATGTACAGCGCCTCCGCGTCGTAGGCGATGCGGACCTCGGTGCGCTGCGTGGCCGGCTTGCCCTCGTCGGGCTCGAACTGCACGAAGTCGGTGGCGGGCGCGGGCGTCCGCCAGACCGCCTCGTCCAGCCTGCCGTCGATCACGATGGGTTCGGTGCGCGCCACCGCCTGCACGGTGCGCGCGGGGGCCTGCGTGTGGGCGCTGCCCTGCGCCGCCGCGGGGCCGGCCAGCGCGAGCGCGGCCAGGGCCAGGACGGGGGTGCGCCAGCGGGAGATGGGCATATTCGGTCGGCCGGTGTGGGCGTGGTGGTTCGGGAACCGGGTGGGGAACGCCGCTTGGATGCGCCGCCCGCCCGGAACGTTTGATGGAGGTGAGCCCGGCTCACCGCGGGGGGGTGCTCCGCCCCCGCGGCGGCCGCCGGGCGGTCAGCCGTTGTCGCGGCCGCGCACGTACTTCGCGTCGATGCCGTGGATGCGCATGCGCACCAGCGTCTCCGGCGACAGGTCGTCCATGCCCGCCTCCCGCAGCTCGCGGATGAACGCCGGCGTCACGCCGTGGATGGCCATCTGCAGCAGCTGCTGGCGGTTCAGGTTGCGGTAGCCCAGCGACGCGTACTCGCGGATCACCTCCGGCCGCACCCCGTGGATGCGCAGCTGCACCAGCCCCTCCGCGGTCTCGCCGCGCAGGCCCGCCTCCGCCATGGCCCGCGCGTACGCCGCGGTCACCCCGTGGATGCGCAGGTTCACCAGCTCCTGCGGGCTCAGGTCGCGGAAGCCCATCTCGCGGTACTCGCGCACCGCCTCCGCCGTCACCCCGTGGATGCCCATGGCCAGCAGCTGCTCGCGCGACAGGTCGCGGTAGCCCAGCGACCCCAGCTCGCGGACGTAGGCCGGGGTGATGTTGTGGATGCGCATGGCCACCACGTCGCCCACCGAGTTGGTGCCCGTCACGCCCATGGAGCGCAGCTCGCGCACGTACTCCGGCGTCACGCCGTGGATGGACATGGCGATCAGGTCCTCCACGTCGATCTCGCCCAGGTCCAGCCGCAGGAACTCGCGGGTGCGGGCGGCGGAGGCGTTCGCCAGCGTCAGGTGCATCAGCTCGCGGTCGCTCAGGTCGTCCGCGCCCTCCACCCCCAGCGAGCGCAGCGTGGAGGCGAAGCCGCGGTCGGGCGTGAACTCGAAGTGCCCCGCCCCGCGCCCGTCGCGGAACACGCCCTCGAAGTCGAAGCGGCCCGCCTCGCGCTCCAGGCGGAAGCTGACCGGCGTGGAGGCGTCCGCGTCGATCGCCGCGTCGCTCAGCCCCGCCAGCTCGCCCCGCTCGTACGACTGGCCCCAGTTGGAGGTCTCGTGGTAGCGCACGTTGAGGTGGATCCTGCGGCCGTCCTCCCGCGCGTCCGCCGTCCAGGTGCCCTCCTGCTCCGCGCCGTCGTGCCGCGAGAAGACCGGCCTGGCGTGGTGCGCGGCCCTGGGGGGCAGCGCCGCGGCGGCGGGCAGCGTGGCGATGGCGCGGTGGCGCGTGGGGGCCGCAGCGGCCGCCGCGATGAGCGCGGTCAGGGTCAGGATCCCGGCCGCCGCCGTGCTGCGGATGGTCTTGCGCATGGGCTGTTCTCTCCCGTCCAGGGTGGGTGACGGACGCACTTCGGGTAAGGGGGCGCCCCGGAACGGGCGCCACCGGTCGTCTGGGGCCGCTCCCCCCGGAGGCGGCGTGCTGCCGCCTCCGGGGGGGGATGTCAGGGTCTGGTTCGCTCGCGGACCAGGTCCCGGTCCACGCCGCTCACCCGCAGGTTGATGAGCTGTTCGGGGGTCAGGCGGCTGGAGAAGCCGGCCTCGCGCAGGTCGCGCACGTAGGCCGCGCTGACGCCGTGGATGCGGAAGGCGGTGACCTGGTCCGCGGTCAGGCCGGTCAGGCCCACGGCGGCCAGGTCGCGGACGAACCCCGGCGTCACCCCGTGGATGCGCATGCCGGTCACCTCGTCGGCGTCCAGGCGCTCGTTGGGCAGCAGCGCCCGCAGCTCCCTCACGTACGCCGGGGAGATGCCGTGGACCTTCATCCCCACGAGCTGGTCCAGGGTGATGCGCCCCAGCAGCTCGCGCATCTCGCGCGCCCAGTCGGCCGTCACGCCGTGGACGCGCATCCCAATGAGCTGGTCCGCGGGGATGCGGCCGAAGCCGAGCGCGTTCATCTCCTCCGCCCAGCGGGGGGTCACGCCCTGGACCCGCATCCCCGTCACCTGCGCGGGCGTGAGCGAGGTGTAGCCCAGGCGGCGCAGCGCGGCCACGTACTCCGGCGTCACGCCCACCGTCGCCATCCCGGTCAGCTGCTCGGGCTCCAGGTCCGTCCACCCCAGCTCGCGCATGCCGCGGATGTACTCGGCGTCCACGCCGTGGATGCGCATGGCGATGAGCTGGTCCACCTCGCGGTCCTGCCGCGTGCGCACCCGGGGGGTGTCCGCGCCGGCGGGCCCGGCCTTGTCCTTGGCGGCGATCCGCGCGGCGATGCGCTCCGCCAGCCCGTCCTTCCTGGGCGGGGCGCCGGCCCGGCCGCCCTCGCGGTCCGCGGCGTCGCGCAGCGCCCGCGCGCCGATGTCCGCCACGTCCACGTCGATGCCGCGGCCCGGCTTCGCGGCCCTGGACACCTTCGCGGCGTCCAGCGCCACGATGCCGTCCGCCTGCGCGGGCCGCATGGCGGCGAGGGGGGCGACGACCAGCATGCCCGCCAGCATGGCCAGCAGCGTGGCGCCGGCGGAGGGCACGCCGCGCGCGCGGGCGGCGTCCAGCACCCACAGCAGCCGCGACTCCAGGTGCGACGGGCGCGCCATGCTGACCAGCGCGGGGGCGGCCAGCCACTGCGCGCGGTGGGAGCGGGCCACCTCCAGCAGGTGCGCCGCGTACTCCGAGGCGCGCGTGCCGGCGCCCAGCACCAGGTCGTCGCAGGCGCGCTCGCGCTCCACGCGCAGGCGGCGGGCGGCGTACCACACCGCGGGGTGCCACCAGAACAGCACGCAGGCGATCTGGGCGGCCGCCTGGGTCAGGCAGTCGAAGCGCTTGACGTGCGCCAGCTCGTGGGCCAGCACCGCGCGGCGGCGGTCGTCCGGCCACTGGTCGGCGGTGGCGGGGATGACCACGGAGGGCCAGAGCAGGCCCCAGGTGGCGGGCATCATGGCGCCGCGGCTGCGCAGCAGCAGCACGGGCCGGCGCAGGCCCAGCTTCTCCGCGGCCTCGTGCGCGGCGGCCAGCCAGGCGGGGTCCTTGACCACCTCCGCGCGCCGCCCGATGCGCGACACGCCCCAGAAGCCGGCCACCAGCCACAGCAGCCCGGCCAGCGCGCCGGCCACGGCCAGCGCCGCCGCCACGCCCGGCAGCCACTCGCGCGGCGTCTTTGCGGGCGCGGGCGCGGACGCGGAGGGAGAAGCGGAGACCGGCGCCGGCGACGGGGCGCCGGCCGCCGCGTGGAGGGGAGCCCGGGAGGATGCCGCGGGGGCGGGGCCGGACGGCGCCGTGGCGGCCGGGGCCGCGGGCGCCGCCAGGACCGGCACCTCCCAGGCGGGAAGCAGGGAGCTGAACAGGGGCAGGGCCAGCACGCCGGCCACGCCCACGCACCACACCAGGTGCCGCACCGCGGCGGAGGCGCGCCACAGCAGCGCGGCCACCACCGCCGTCAGCAGCAGCACCAGGGTGGCCTTGAGGGCCAGCTCGGCCAGCAGGGGCAGCCAGCCGGCGTCCATCAGCGTCGAGATCGTCTTCATCGTCCCTGCTCCCGGGCGTTCTCGATCAGGCGGGCCAGCGCGTCCAGCTCCTGGTCCGACGGCGGCTCGTCGCTGGCCTCCAGCAGCGTGGCCATGGCGGCCGCCGTGGAGCCGTGGAAGAACGTCCGCAGCACGTGGCGCATGGCGTTCTCGCGCATGTCCTCGCCGGCGACGGCGGGAAAGTAGACGTGCTTGATGCCTTCCTGCGCGTGCCGCAGGTATCCCTTCTCCTCCAGGATGCGCAGCATGGCGCGGACGGCGGAGTAGCTGGGGGGGTCGGGAAGAGCGGCGCGGACCTCCTGGGCGCTGCAGCGGCCCAGGCGGATGACCGTCTCCACGATCTGCCGCTCGCGCCTGCCCAGGTCGTCCAGCGGGGGGGTGGGTTGCATGTGGGGCTCCGGTGTGTTGAACCTGCTAGTACGCTAACACGTGCTAGTGTACTAGCAGGTTGCCCACCCTGTCAACCCTTTCCTTCGTGGACGGACGAACTGCATCTCGCGCAGAGCCGCGGAGGCAAACGGAGAGCCGCAGAGAACAGCAAGGGAGACAACGAGATAGCCTGCTCTTGGTGCGCTCGGATCGAGGGCCTCTTCTGGATCGTGCGCGGAGACCTGAACGCGGACAGCAGGCGCCGGCGCGGGGGAGCCCGGCGAATGAATTCGCGGCAACGAAAACGTGAAGTCCGCCTGCGCGGACTGAACGGGAAAGTGCCTCGCGCGCAGCGCGGGTCTGCGCATCTCCATGGTGAGACGCCCCGCCGGGGTGTGTCTACGGGCCAGCCCTGCCACGGCGGGCTGCAACGCACACCACCGTTCTCCCTCTCCCACGCAGTTTGTGGGAGAGGGACAGCGTGCGCGGCAGGACGCGACGACAGTCGCGCGCCTGCCGTGCACGCAGGGTGAG
>DASTLD010000297.1:0-13215 GCA_035715345.1 Longimicrobium sp. | reverse complement strand
CGCGCGGGCGGACGCCCCCACCCGCTCGCTTAGGCTCGCACCCTCCCCCAAGTCTGGGGGAGGGTTGCCGGGGCAGCGAGCAGGTGCGTGGCCTCCCATCTTCCTGACCGCTGCCATCCGTCCGGATGACCGAATGGCCGCGGAGCATGCGCCTGCCTCCGCCACGCGCGCGGGTGACGGCCCCGCAGTCGGCGAAGGCCGACTTCACGTTTTCGTTGCCGCGAATTCATTCGCCGGGCCCGCGCCGGCGTCCGCCCGGTGAACGACACCTCGCCCACACCGGACTCCGGCTCTCCGGCTGCGGCCCCGTCCACGGCACCCGCGCCCGCCGCGCTTGCCATCGTAGGGCCCACGGGGTCGGGAAAGACGGCGCTGTCCATCGAGGTGGCGCGGAGGGTGGATGGGGAGATCATCTCCATGGACTCGCGGTCGGTGTTCCGGGGGATGGACATCGGCACCGCGAAGCCGACGATGGAAGAACGCGCGGAGATCCCCCACCACGGCATCGACCTGGTGGAGCCGTCGGAGCGGTTCAGCGCGGTGCGGTGGGCGCGGTACGCGCGCGAGAAGATCGCGGAGATCCGCGGCCGCGGACGCGTGGCCATGCTGGTTGGCGGCACGGGCTTCTTCCTCCGCGCGCTCACGCACCCGATCTTCCAGGAGCCGGAGCTGGACCCCGACGAGCGCCGGCGCCTCGCGGCGGAGCTGGCGCCGCTGGCGGATGGCGAGCTGTTGGCGCGGCTGGAGGCGCTGGACCCGGAGTCCGCGGAGAGGCTGGGCGGGTGGGGCGGACGGCAGCGGCTGCTGCGCGCGCTGGAAGTGGCGATCCTGACGGGTCGCCCGCTATCCTACTGGCATCGCACGGCGGAGCCCGAGGCGGAGCCGGTGCCCGTGCTCGCGTTCGTGCTGGACATGCCGCGCGAGCGGCTGTTCCCGGCCATCGACCGCCGCATCCGGGACATGGTCGCCGCCGGACTGCTGGACGAGGTGCGGGGCCTGCTGGCGCGCTACGGCCCGGAGGCGCCGGGCCTGAACGCGCACGGCTACGCGGAGCTGCTGCCGTACTTCCGCGGCGAGCGGTCGCTGGAAGAGGCGCTGGAGCTGGTGGCGCGCAACACCAAGTCGTACACCAGGCGGCAGCGCACCTGGTTCCGCAAACAGCTCCCGGACGGCGCCGTCTGGCTGGACGCCACGCAGCCGCGCCCCCAACTTGTAGAGCACATCGTGGCGGCTTGGAACCGGGCCGCCGCCGCACAGGGTACGTAGAGCGCGATCCGATGCGGCGACCGGCCCACCCGCCGGCGCCGCACTTTCGCACTCACGCACTTTCGCACTTCCGGCCTGCGCGAAGCGCCCATGAAGATCGGCATCACCTGCTATCCCACGTACGGCGGCTCCGGGGCCGTGGCCACCGAGCTGGGCATCGAGCTGGCCCAGCGCGGGCACGAGATCCACTTCATCTCGTACGCGCAGCCCTTCCGCCTGCCGCACTTCATGGAGCGCGTCTACTTCCACGAGGTGGAGACCACGCGCTACCCGCTGTTCGAGCACAACAACTACTCGCTCAGCCTGGCGGCCATGATGCACGAGGTGGCCACCCGCCAGGAGCTGGACCTGCTGCACGTGCACTACGCCATCCCCCACGCCACCTCCGCCTGGATCGCCAGGGAGATGCTGGGCGACGGGCACCCGCTCAAGATCGTCACCACGCTGCACGGCACGGACATCACCCTGGTCGGGCAGGAGCGCTCCTACTTCGACATCACCCGCTTCTCCATCCTCCGGTCCGACGGCATCACCTGCGTCTCGCGGTACCTCAAGGACGAGACGGTGGACCGCTTTGACGTGCCGGCGGAGCGGATCGAGGTGGTGCACAACTTCATCGACCCGCGCCTGTACGAGCGCGCGTCGCACCCGTGCCACCGCGACAGCTTCCTGCGCCCCAACGAGATGCTGGTGGTGCACGTCTCCAACTTCCGCCCCGTCAAGCGCGTGGCGGACGTGGTCCGCATCTTCGAGCGCATCCAGCGCCGGGTGCCGGCGCGGCTGGTGTTCATCGGCGACGGCCCGGAGCGGCCGCTGGCGGCGCACGAGGCGGACGAGCTGGGCGTGGGCGACCGGGTGATCTTCCTGGGCAAGCAGGACTCCGTCGCGGAGCTGCTGGCCTGCGCGGACCTGCTGCTGCTGCCCTCGCAGTCGGAGTCGTTCGGCCTGGTGGCGCTGGAGGCGATGGCGGAGGCCGGGATCAGCGTGCTCTCCGATCCGGCGCGCTGGACCAAGATGAGCATCGCCGCGCGAAAGCTGGCGGTGGAGCGCTTCGGCGCCGACGCCATCGTGCCGCAGTACGAGGACTACTACCGCCGCGTGCTCGACGGCACGGCATCCTCCGCCGCCACTCCCTCCCTGGCCGCAGCGGACGACTGAGCGGAAGAGGGGCCGGGGATGCTCCGCCGGCCCCGTGTTCGCGCGCCGATTCCCTCCCCGCATCACCCTTCTCGCCAGATTGTTCTAGGTTCGCTCGTTACGCGCTGTTAGAGTTCGTGCGGCGCGTGCGCGGTTACGGCGCGCCATCCGCCCGCGGTTCATCGTCGGCCCACCAGCACCCCTTCATCCCATGAACCCCTCGACGCGACTCGCCGCGGCGCTCGCCGCCGCACTGGCGCTCACGCCGCTGTGCCCGTCCGGCGGCGCGGCCCAGGACAGGAGCTACTTCACCGCGCGGAACGCCGTCTACGTGGAAGCGGGCGGCAACGGCGGGCTGATCAGCATCAACCTGGACCGGCTGATCACGCCCAACATCGGCATCCGGGCCGGCTTCGCGACGATCGTGAGCCCGTTCGGGTGGGCCACCGACGAGGATGCGAGCGTCACGGTGGTGCCGATCACCGCGAACGCCCTGCTGGGCAGCGGCAGCAGCCGCGCGGAGATCGGCGCGGGGGTCACCATCCTCAACGGGGAGATCGACTCCGACCTCTTCGACATCCACGAGGAGGGAACGCGGACGATCCCCACCGCCACCTTCGGGTTCCGCTACCAGCGTCCGGCGGGCGGGCCGCTGTTCCGCATCGGCCTGACGCCGTTCTTCGTGGACGACGAGCTGATCGGCTGGGCCGGCGTGAGCTTCGGCTACAGCTTCTGACGCCCGGCGCGCCCGCCGCGGTCTGGCGGCGGGGCGCGCCGCGCCGCACCTTGTCCGCGCCGCCGGAACTCCGGCTCCTGATCATCGCGCCCGCTGCCGTCACGAGCGGGCGCCCTGTCGTTCGAGACGTGGAATGCACCTGCCCGACGAGGCGGTGGCGCTGATCGACGCCGCGCTGGCCGAGGACGTGGGCCCCGGCGACTTCACCACCCTGTGGACCGTACCGGCCGACCGCCGCGCGGAGGCGCGCATCGTGGCCAAGGCCGCCGGGGTGATCGCCGGGAGCGACGTGGCGGTGGAGGTCTTCCGCCGCGTGGACCCGTCGCTGCAGGTGGCCGTCGCGGCGGGCGACGGCACCGCGGTGGAGCCGGGCGACGTGGCGATGACCATCCGCGGCAGCGCGCGCTCCATCCTGACCGGCGAGCGGGCGGCGCTCAACTTCATGCAGCGGCTGTCCGGCGTGGCCACGATGGCGCGGCGCTACGTGCGGGCGGTGGAGGGCACCGGCGCGCGCATCATCGACACGCGCAAGACCACGCCGGGCATGCGGGCGCTGGAGAAGGCCGCGGTCGTGGCGGGCGGCGGGGCCAACCACCGCTTCGGCCTGCACGACATGGTGATGATCAAGGACAACCACATCGCGGCGGCGGGCGGCATCACCGCGGCGGTGGAGGCGGTGCGCGCGGCCAACGACCGCGGCCTGCGCGTGGAGGTGGAGACCACCAGCCTGGACGAGGTGCGCGAGGCGCTGCGGGCCGGCGCGGACCGCATCATGTTCGACAACATGACGCCGGAGCTGATGCGGCAGGCCGTGGCCCTCGTCCGCGCGCACTCGCCGCGGCCGGAGACGGAGGCGTCGGGCGGCATCACGCTGGACACCATCCGCGCCTGCGCGGAGACGGGGGTGGACTTCATCTCCGTGGGCGCGTTGACGCACTCGGCGCCGGCGCTCGACCTGTCGCTCCAGCTCCGCGCGGCGGAGTGATCGCGGAGGCAGCCGCGCGCTGGGAGGGCGCCGCCGCGGAGGAGCTGGCCGCGTGCTGGGGCCTGCCCGCGGTGCACCTGTACGCGCGCGTGGGCTCCACCAACGACCTGGCGCGCTCGCTGGCGGACGCGGGCGCGCCCGCGGGGACGGTGGTGGTGGCGGAGGAGCAGGTGGCGGGGCGGGGCAGGGGCGGGCGCGCGTGGGCGTCGGCGCCGGGGCTGGGGATCTGGATGTCGGTGATCGTGCGGCCGGAGGCGCTGCCGGCGCCGGGGCTGCTGCCCATCCTGGTGGGCCTGGCCGCCGCGGAGGCCATCGACGGCTTCGTGCGGCCGGTGCGGACCGAGATCAAGTGGCCCAACGACCTGCAGCTCGCGGGGCGCAAGGTCGGCGGCATCCTGTGCGAGGGGAGCTGGGACGTGGGCCGCCCCACCGCCGTGGTGGTCGGCATCGGCCTGAACGTGCTGCACGCGCCGGACGACTTCCCGGAGGAGGTGCGCGACCACGCGACGTCGCTGCGCATCGCGAGCGGGTGGGGGCCGCCGCGCGCGGAGGTCGCGGGCGCGGTGGCGGCGGCCATCACCCGCGCGCTGGACCGGCCGCCGGGGCGATTGGCCGGGGCCAGCCTGGACGCCCTGCGCTCGCGCGACGCGCTGGAGGGCCGCACCGTCCGCATCACCGGCACGGAGCCGTGGTCGGGCACCGCGCTGGGCATCAGCCCCGCCGGCGCGCTGCTGGTGCGCACCGCGGAGGGCGTGCTGCGCAGCGTGACCTCGGGGACGGTGCGGGTGGCGTAAACCGATTCTTACAGCGGAAGCAGGGTACCTCGCGAAGGCGGAGGCCCCCTCCCAAACCCTCCCCCAACTTCGGGGGAGGGCTTTTTTCTACCGGTTCGCCCGATCCCTGTCATTCTGAGGGAGCGCGGCGCCAGCGCCTGTCCGCGCGTGATCCTCTGGCGCGACCGAAGAATCTTGCCTGCCTGCCTCGGGGCTGGCCGGTGCGCGGGAAACGCCGGATGCCATCGGTGCTTGCCGCGGACCCCGGCCGCGGGCGGAGAAGATCCTTCGGTCGGCGCCAGGCATCCGCTCACCGTAAGGGACCGTGAGGCGCCTTCCTCAGGATGACATCGACAGGGTCGCAGTCCTGTAGTTCTCTGCGTTCTCCGCGTCTCTGCGTGAGGCAAAAGCGACGAGCCCTCTCCCGGCCGCGCGGGAGAGGGCTCGTGGGAGCGGCCGGCTACGTGCGCTTGCGCTTTGTCCGGCCTGGGACGCGCTCGACGGATGCCGCCACATCCTGCTTCTTCGGGGCATTCCTGACTCGCTGCTCCTTGACCGGCAACTCCACGGCGGCGGGTTCGTCCGCGGGTCGCCCGGTTCGCGGACGCCCACCCCGTCTTCCGTTCGCCCGGGACGCGGCGGCCTTCGCGTCGCTCTTCTGCTGTCCCACCCATCTCGCCGCCCATGCCTTCACGTTCAGCAGCTTGAACATCAGGCCCGGCAGAGAGATGTCCGCGTCCACCTCGTCCCACCGCAGTCCGTACGCGCCCGGCAGGATCTCGACGGTTTGGAGCTGCGTTGGTGTGGCGTTCTCGAGGCCCGGTGCGTCAGCGGCCGGAAATCCAAACCAACTGCCGTTGGCGAGCTGGACCATCACCAGGCCCCGTTCCGCGTCGTACTCGGCGTGTATCGCACGCGGCTCGATGGCGGCGGCTTCCTCGCCCCGCTGCCTGGCGGCGGTGATCTCGGCGGCGTCTGCCACGCGTCGCCGCGCCGGAGCACGTTTCGCGTGGGTGTCCGCGCCCTTTTTCTTTGCCTCAGGCATTGCCCTTCCTCTTCCTGTCGAAGTCGGCCCACGCAGTCGCGAGCATCTCACAATGCTCCTCCACGAGGCGTTGGGCGTCCCGCACGTCGCGGTCCCGCATCCCGATCACCTTCCGCACGTACCCGGGGCGATCTCAATGATCGCCACGCCGTCCTGCATGAACGCGTGGACGTGCGCGGGCTCATGGTCGTCGGAGAAGAAGGCGAAGCGAAAGCCGCCCGCGCGAAGCACCGTAGGCATGCTCCACATTAACCTGTCGGACAGGTTTTGCAAAGACTTTCCTGCAGTTCTCTGCGTTCTCCGCGGCTCTGCGTGAGCCAAAAAGCGACGAGCCCTCCCCCGGTGCGCGGGAGAGGGCTCGTGCGAGGACTCCGGGAGCCGCGATCAGTCGATCAGGTAGAGGAAGCGGCCGCAGTTCTGGCAGGAGCGCAGCTCGGCGTTGCGGTCCGCGTCGGAAGCCAGGGCCGTCGGCACGGAGACGAAGCACCCGTAGCAGACGCCGCGGATGACCGGGACGATGAAGCGCGGGTGCTTGCCGGCCACGCGCGCGTAGCGGCTGCCGACCTGCGGGGGCAGCGAGCCCTCCATCTCCGTGATCTTCTCGTCGAGCTGCCGGATGGCGTCGTCCACGCCGAGCCCGAACACGGTCTCCTGCACCTCGCGCTCGCCGGCCTGCAGCTCGCGGCGCTGCGACTTGAGGTCCTGGATCTCCAGCAGGGTCTCGAGGTTGGGATGCATGCTCAGACCCCCTTCTCCTCGAGCAGCGCCAGGAACTCGCGCGGGCTCTGCACCTGGCCCAGGCGCCCCTGCACGTCGCCGTCCTTGACGAACTGGGCGATCTTGCCCAGCACCGGCAGGTACTGGTTGGACACCTCCAGCGGCGGCGCCACGATCAGGAAGAAGTAGCTGACCGGCGCGTCGTCGATGGCCTTGTAGTCCACGCCCTCCGCGCGGCGCCCGAAGGCCACGCGCAGCCGGTTGACCACCAGCGACCGGCAGTGGGGGATGGCGATGCCCTTGCCGATGCCGGTGGAACCCAGGTTCTCGCGGCGCTTGAGCATCTTGAAGAGGATTCCCTGCGACTTCTCGTCCACCTTGAGCAGGGAGATCATCTCCTTGAGGATCTCGTCCTTGTTGTTGGACTGCAGGTCCAGCTTGATCGCGTCTTCCGTGAAAAACTCACGAAGCTCCATATCTCCAAATCCCGTTGGGCATTCGTCTTGGGGCCCCCGGCGGCCGGAGGACGCGCCAATGTAAGCGGGGGTGCGGGGCTTGGGAAGTGCGGCGGTACGAGGTACGGAGTAAGAAGTACGAAACGACAACCTCACGCAGAGAACGCAGAGGCGCAGAGAACTCAATCCCACCTCCCATAGTTCTCTGCGTCTCCGCGTCTCTGCGTGAGACCGCTGTTTCTGTTCGGCAGGTGGCGCGTTCGCGGCGGTTGCTGCAAGTGGGGGCGCCGGGTAGATTTCCGCCCTTCCCAATCCCGTCCCCGCCGCACTCCGCGGCCCCTCCCGGCCGGCCCCGCTGGAATGGCGTCCGACGACACCCCGCTGATGCTGCAGTGGCGCGAGGCCAAGTCGCGCCACCCGGACGCGCTCGTCTTCTTCCGCGTCGGCGACTTCTACGAGCTGTTCAACGAGGACGCCGTCGAGGGCTCCCAGCTCCTGGGCCTGACGCTCACCAGCCGCAACAACGGCGGCTCCAAGGCGCCGCTGGCCGGCATTCCCGTCCACGCGCTGGAGACCTACCTGCGCCGCCTGGTGGCCCAGGGCAAGCGCGTGGCCATCTGCGAGCAGGTGGAGGACCCCGCCGTCGCCAAGGGGATCGTGCGGCGCGAGGTGACGGAGATGATCACCCCGGGCGCCGTGTTCAGCGACGCCCTGCTGGACGCCCGCCGCAACAACTACCTGGCCGCGCTGGCCGGCGAGGCCGCCGAGGGCACCGTCGGCCTCGCCCTCGTCGACATGACCACGGGCGAGCTGACGGCGCGCACCGTGGCCTGGGACGAGCTGGGCGACGCGTTCGGCGTCTGGCAGCCCGCGGAGGTGCTGCTGCCGCGCACCTGGGAGCTGTTCCCCGTGCCCGGGGCGGGGAAGGCCACGCTCACCTACCGCGGCGACTGGCTGTTCGACCCGCGCGGCGCGGAAGAGGAGCTGTGCCGCCACTTCCGCGTTGCCAACCTGGCGGGCTACGGCTTCGAGGCCGGCGACGAGTGGCTGGCCGCCGCGTGCGGCGCCCTCGTCGCGTACATGCAGGAGGTGCAGCCGGCGGGTTTCGCGGGGCTGCGGCCGCCGCGCGTGGAGCGGGCGGGCGGGGCCATGGTGCTCGACGAGATGACGCGCCGCAACCTGGAGCTGGTGGAGCCCCTGCGCGGCGCGGGCACGGAGGGCACCCTGCTCTCCGTGCTGGACGAGGCGCTGACGCCCATGGGCGGGCGCCTGCTGCGCCGCTGGCTGCTGGCGCCGCTGCTGGACGTGGAGGCGATCGGCGCCCGCCTGGACGCGGTGGCGGAGCTGGTGGAGCGCGACTCCGCCCGCCGCCCCGTGCGCGACGCCCTGCGCGAGGTGCGCGACCTGGAGCGCCTGGCCGTCAAGGTCGGCGCCGCGCGCGCCACCCCGCGCGAGATGCTGGCGCTGGCCGCGTCGCTGTCCAGGGTACCGGCGCTGCTGGACGCGCTGGGCGGCGCGGAGTCGCCCCTGCTGGCGCACCACCGCGGCGGGCTCGATCCCCTGGACGACGTGCGCGGCGACGTCGAGCGCGCGGTCGATCCCGACGCGCCCGTCGCCGTGGCCGACGGCGGGGTGATCCGCGCGGGCTTCGACGCGGACCTGGACGAGCTGCGATCCGTCCGCGACGGCGCGGTGGACTGGATCGCCCGCATGCAGGCGGCGGAGCGCGAGAGCACCGGCATCGGCTCGCTCAAGGTGGGCTTCAACCGCGTCTTCGGGTACTACCTGGAGGTCACCCGCACGCACGCCGACCGCGTCCCCGGCCACTACCACCGCAAGCAGACGCTGGCCAATGCCGAGCGCTACTACACGGCGGAGCTCAAGGAGTGGGAGGAGAAGGTGCTCGGCGCGGAGGAGCGCATCGGCGGCCTGGAGCAGCGCCTGTTCGCGGAGCTGCGCGAGCGCGTCGCGCGCCAGGTGCCGCGCATCCAGCGGCTGGCGGAGCACGTGGCCGCGCTGGACGTGCTGGCCGCGCTGGCGGAGGTGGCGGTGCGCCGCGACTTCGTGCGCCCGCAGGTGGACGGGGGATTCGCTCTCGAGGTGCGCGGCGGGCGCCACCCCGTCGTCGAGACCATGATGCCGCGCGAGGAGTTCATCCCCAACGACGTGCGGCTGGACGAGCAGGCGCGGGTGATGATCCTGACCGGCCCCAACATGGCCGGCAAGTCCACCGTGCTGCGGCAGGTGGGGCTGCTGTCGCTGCTGGCGCAGGTAGGCTCGTTCGTGCCCGCGCGCGCGGCGAAGGTGGGCCTGGTGGACCGCATCTTCACTCGGGTGGGCGCGTCCGACAACCTGGTGCGCGGCCAGTCCACCTTCATGGTGGAGATGAACGAGACCGCCGCCATCCTGCACGGCGCCACCGCGCGCTCGCTGGTGCTGCTGGACGAGATCGGCCGCGGCACGTCGACGTGGGACGGCCTCTCCGTCGCCACCGCCACGACCGAGCACCTGCACGACGCGGTGGGCGCCAAGACCATCTTCGCCACCCATTACCACGAGCTGACGCGGCTGGCGGAGCGGCTGGACGGCGTGGTCAACTTCAGCGTGGCCGTGCGCGAGGTGGGCGAGGACATCGTCTTCCTGCGCCGCCTGGTGGAGGGCGGGGCGGACCGCAGCTACGGCGTGGAGGTGGCGCGGCTGGCCGGCCTGCCGGAGAACGTGGTGGAGCGCGCGCGCCAGATCCTGCGCGAGCTGGAAGAGTCCGCCGCGCGAAACGGCGTCGCCCGCGCGCCCGACCCCGCGCTGCAGCTCGGCCTGTTCGACTTTGCCCCTCCCCACCCGGTGGTGGAGCGGCTCAGGAAGCTCGACCCCAACGCCCTGACCCCCATCCAGGCCCTCTCCCTCCTCGCGGAGCTGTGCGAGTCCGCCCGCCGCTGACGTCCCCTCGCACGCGATCCGGCCACGCGCACCCTCACCTGCGCGCGGGCATGGGCGGCCGCACCCCCCGACGAGTGCCGCGGCGAGTACCGGCGCCTGAGGGCGGAGCTGGACGCGCTGCTGGCCCCGCACTACCGCGGCGGCCCGCCGCGGTAGCCCGCGGGTTGCGCCGGAGCGCCGGAACGAGCATCTTCGGCGCATCGCATCCCGCAAGGTTCCGGGGCCGTTCCGCCCCCCGTTTCGGCACCTCCACTCCCCCGCATGAGAGCCGTTCCCGTCGTCCTGCTCCTGGCACTCGCGGCGCTACCCGGGTGCAGCCGCAAGCCCGTGGTGGAATCGGAGCCGCAGCAGCTCGGGCGGGACGCGTCGCCCTTCGACTACCCCGAGGAGCTGTGGGACGCGGGCGTGGAGGGGCGCACGGTGCTGCGCATCCGCGTCAACGAGCAGGGCGCGGTGGACTCCGCCCGGGTGGAGACGCCCAGCGGCTACACGGCCTTCGACTCGGCCGCGCTGGCGGGAACCCCCAAGCTGCGCTTCGAGCCGGCCAAACGGAACGGCAAGGCGGTGCCCAAGTGGGTGCTGCTGCCGGTGGACTTCGACATTGCCGGCACGGACACCGCCGCGGCGGGGCAGGACCCGGCCGCGGACGGCCAGCTCCCGGGCGCGGCCCCCGACCCCGATTCCGCCGACGCGCAGGAGGGCGCGCGATGATCCCCGCCGTGGACGGGCTGCCCGCCCCCAGCCGCAACGCCCGGCCGTACGCCAACGTCCTGGAGACGGTGGCCTGGACGCCGCTCATCCGCCTGAACCGGGTGGCGGCGGGCATCCGCACGCCGGTGTACGGCAAGGCGGAGTTCATGAACCCGGGCGGCAGCGTCAAGGACCGCATCGGCCCCGCCATCATCGAGGCGGCGGAGCGCGACGGCTCGCTCAAGCCCGGCGGGACGGTGGTGGAGGGCACCAGCGGCAACACGGGCATCGGGCTGGCGCTGGCGGCGGCCATCAAGGGGTACCGCTGCATCTTCACCATCCCCGACAAGATGAGCCAGGAGAAGGTGCGCCTGCTCAAGGCGTTCGGGGCGGAGGTGATCGTCACGCCGACGGCGGTGGCGCCGGACCATCCCGACAACTACGTCATGATGGCCAAGCGCATTGCCCACGAGACTCCCAACGCCATCCTGGCCAACCAGTTCTACAACCAGGCCAACCCCGAGGCGCACTACGCCACCACCGGCCCGGAGCTGTGGCAGCAGACGGAGGGGCGCATCACCCACTTCGTCTCCGCCGCGGGGACGGGGGGCACCATCACCGGCGCCGGGCGCTACCTCAAGGAGCGCAACCCGGCCGTCCGCATCATCGGCGGCGACCCGGTGGGCTCCATCATCCGCAACTACTGGGAGACCGGCGAGAAGGGCGAGAGCGCGCCGTACAAGGTGGAGGGCATCGGCCAGGACAAGATCCCCGGTACGCTGGACATGTCCGTGGTGGACGAGTGGCGCTCCGTGGACGACCGCACGGCCATGCAGATGGCGCGGCGCCTGACCCGCGAGGAAGGGCTGTTCGTGGGGGGATCGTCGGGCCTGATCGCGCACGTCGCGCTGCAGGTGGCCCGCGAGGTGGACGACCCCGGCGCCTGCGTGGTCTTCCTGCTCTGCGACACCGGCGAGCGCTACCTGTCCAAGGTCTTCAGCGACGAGTGGATGCGCGAGAACCGCCTGCTGGACCCGGAGCGGGTGCAGGCGGCGGACCTGCTGGCCGCCAAGGGCGACGGCGCGCCGCGCTCGCTGATCTCCGTCGCGCCCGAGACGCCGGTGCGGCAGGCGCTGGGGCTGATCACGCAGCACGACGTCAGCCAGCTCCCGGTGCTGGCGGAGGGCGACTGCGTGGGCCACCTGTCGGAGGCCAACCTGATGGCGCGGGTCATCGCGGACACGGCGCTGCTGGAGAAGAGCGTGCAGCACCTGATGGACGCGCCGCTCCCGGTGGTGGACGCGCACGCGGACGTGGCCGCGGTCACGCCGCTGCTGTCGCGGCAGAACCCGGCGGTGCTGGTGCGCAGCCACGGGCGGCTGGCGGGCATCATCACCCGCTACGACGTGCTGCGCCACATCACCGACGGCCGCTGAGCACGCGCCGCCACGCCGTGCTCCGCCCGGCGGGCGGCGGACGAAAGACGACTTCGTTGACGGTCGTGCCGAAGTCGTTACATTGTCGCCTGCCTTCCCGCTGTGCCGGAACCCCATCGTTCGTGCGCCGGACCGCGTGTCCGGAGTGACCGTTGTCCCGTTCCCCAACTCCCTCATCTCCCGAGGCATCCCATGAAGCAATGGTGTAGGACGGCTGGTGCCCTGCTGTTCGGGGCGCTCGCGGCCGCGCTCGTTCCGGCGGCGCTCTCCGCGCAGGTCACCACGGCGTCGCTCACCGGCACGGTGCGCAACCAGGCGGGCGCGCCGCTGGCCGCCGCCCGCGTCACCGCGCTGCACACGCCCTCGGGCACGCGCTACTCGGGCAGCACGCGCGCGGACGGGCGCTACGTCATCCCCGGCATGCGCGTGGGCGGGCCCTACCAGGTGACCGCCGCCCTGCTGGGTCACGAGGCGCAGAGCCGCAACAACGTGACGCTCACGCTGGGCGTGGCCACGGAGATCGACTTCACGCTGCGGGAGTCGGCGGTGGTCATGGAGGCCATCACGGTCACCAGCGCGCGGGCGGACGCGGTGTTCAGCCCGGAGCGCACCGGCGCCTCCACCTCGGTCACGCGGGAGCAGATCCAGGCCATGCCCAACATCTCGGGCCGCCTGGAGCAGGTGACGCGGCTGACGCCGCAGGCCAGCGGCGGCATGTCGTTCGCCGGCCAGGACCCGCGCCTCAACAACATCACGGTGGACGGGTCGTACTTCCGCAACTCGTTCGGCCTGGGCAACACGCCGGGCGACCGCACCGGCGTGGCGCCCATCTCGCTGGACGCCATCGAGCAGGTGCAGGTCAACATTGCCCCCTTCGACGTGCGCCACGGCAACTTCGTGGGCGCGGGCGTCAACTCGGTCACGCGCAGCGGCACCAACGAGTTCCGCGGCGCGCTGCGCTTCGACCGCCGCGACGACGCCCTGGTGGGCACGCAGGCGGGCGCGGCGGACTTCGACCCGGGCACCTTCGAGTTCCAG